>JAOAPQ010000876.1 GCA_025462965.1 Bryobacterales bacterium | reverse complement strand
CACCATTGGCTACCGCGGTCCAGGACAAAAGAACTTGGATATCTCAGCCTTCAAGAAACTGAGAATCACAGAGAAATTCACAGGTCAGTTTCGGGCGGAGGCTCTAAACGATTTCAATAGCCCGCTGTTTCAGGGTCCGAATGTGAGTTACGGCAGCAGCAATTTCGGAAAGATCACACAGCAGAGGAACTTTTCGCGCTTGCTTCAGCTCGGAGCGCGGTTCTATTTCTGAGGTGACTAACAGCGTCGGAGCGTCGGCGATCGGGCAGTTCATAATTGAACTTGCCCGAACCTAAAATGACGCTCCGAATCGCACTCTTCACAACTACACTCTTCCTCTCGTCCATGCTGCCGGCGCAGGAAGACAGGGCCGAAGCCCAGAGGAATCCATTCTCCGGCAACGCCCCGGCCGTTGCAGCCGGTCAAACGCTCTACAACCAGACCTGTGTCGCCTGCCACGGAGCCGGCGCTCGCGGCGATCGAGCTCCGTCTCTTGCCACCGGCGCCTTCCCGCACGGCAGCGCCGACGGAGAAATCTTCATCAACATCCGCGGTGGAATTCGCGGCACGCAGATGCCCGGATTCAATCAGTTCTCTACCGATCAGATCTGGCAAGTTGTTTCCTACTTGCGAAGCTTGTCGGGACCGTCAGTGGCGCCGGTCGCCCGCGAAAACGTAGCGGGCTCTCCCGCAGTCGGGCAACAGGTCTTCGCCGGCAAAGGCAGGTGCGCGGAATGTCACCAGGTGAATGGCGTAGGAACGGCGGTAGGGCCGGATCTTTCGGCCGCGGGCCAAAGCCCGGCACAGCAATTGCGCGCGAAGATCATGGACCCGAATCAGTCTGCCGCTGCACCGGCGCGTGGACGCGGCCGCGGGTTTCCTGTGCGGCCCTCCACTGTCATTGCCCGGCTAAACGATGGGCAGGAATACCGCGGCATCCAAAAAGGGCAGGATTCGTTTTCCGTGCAGATGGTTGACACGGCAGGCAAATACCGCTCGTTCGAAAAGTCGCAACTCGCCACGGTGCGTGTCGAGGCGAAGTCTTTGATGCCGGATGACTTCAGTAAGCGTCTGACGGGCGCCGAGATCCAGAATCTGGTCGCTTACTTGAAAACGCTTGACGGAAGGGACCTGAGCAAACGCGGCTCGGGTGAAGGACTCACGTGGGATCGTATCCTGAACGCGGAGAAAGAACCGCAGAATTACTTAACTTACTGGGGTGATCTCGGCGGTAAACACTACTCTTCGCTCGATCAGATCACAACCGCGAACGTGAAGAACCTGCAGGCGAAGTGGGCCGTCCAGCTGCCCGGCGACGGCATCGTGGAAGCGATCCCGTTGGTGGTCGACGGCATCATGTATACGACTGGACCGGTCGGCGGCACCGCCCAGGTCATTGCGCTCGACGCGAGAACAGGACGGCAGCTCTGGCGCTATCAACGCAAGCAGAAGGTTACCAACCCGTACGAGATCAACCGTGTAAACCGCGGCGTTACAATCCTCGGAAATCGCCTGTTCTTCGGTACTCTGGACGCCGCTCTGGTAGCGCTGGATGCCCGCACCGGAGCCTTCCTTTGGGAGGTGCAGGTTGCCGACACGATGCTTGGTTACAGCATCACGTCACCGCCGCTGGCCGTGAAGGATAAGATCATCACGGGAATCACTGGCGGTGAGTTCGGCGTGAGGGCTTTCCTTGACGCTTACGATCCCGCCACCGGCAAGAGATTGTGGCGGTGGTACACAATTCCGGGAAAGGGCGAGTTCGGCAACGATACATGGGAGGGTGACAGTTGGCAGCATGGCGGCGCGCCCACCTGGCTTACCGGCAGTTATGACGCGCAGTCGAATACCGTCTTTTGGGCTATCGGAAATCCAGGCCCGGATATCAACGGCGATGTCCGCAAAGGCGACAACCTGTTCAGTTGTTCTGTGGTCGCTCTCGATCCCGATACCGGCAATCGCAAGTGGCACTACCAGTTCACGCCCAACGATACCCATGACTGGGATTCAACCGAAGATATGGTGCTGGTGGATCGCGTGTGGCACGGTCAAAGCCGCAAGCTACTGTTGCACGCCGACCGTAACGGCGTCTTTTATGTTTTGGACCGGACCGACGGGAAGCTATTAGCCGCGTCTCCGTTCGTGCGGGCCACCTGGGTTTCGGGATGGGACAAGCAGGGCAGACCAATTACAACGCCGAATTGGCGCGCGAACCCGGAAGGCACCACCGTGTATCCTTCGCTGGGTGGCGGGTCGAACTTTCAGGCTCCCTCTTACAGTCCACAGACCGGTTGGATGTACTTTATGTATTACGATGGGCCGAGCCGGTATTCGATCGGTCCGGCGCCCTTCGAACCCGGCAAGCAGTTCCAGGGCCGCGGTTCGGGCGGTGGATTCAGTCCTCCCCCCGCAGATGGAGTGGAACCTCCTTCGCAGGGCGTTATGGCGTTCGATCCGGAGTCCGGCAAAGTGCAATGGAAGTTCGAACTGGCTGAAAATGCGCTGCAGCCCGGAGTTCTTGCCACAGGCGGCGGCATCGTGTTCGCGGCTTCGGGCGAAGGAAATTTCATGGCACTGGATGCAAGAAGCGGCAAAGCGCTGTGGCGATTCGGCGCAGGCGCGAGCATCCCGTCTTCGCCCATCAGTTACTCCGTCGAAGGTAAACAGTACGTCGCCGTCTCATCGGCGAACGTGCTGTATAGCTTTGTGCTCCCCGAGTAAGTAACCCCGGTGCCCGCGGCTACCGAATAGTAACATCGCGCAAGGTGACGGTCTGTGTTGTGTTGGAGGTCGACAGAGTGGCCCGGTATTGGATGTAACGCGAACTCCCCGATACAGGCGTGCCGGACTGTGTAGTGGGAGTTGTGAAAGCACTCCAGGTGCCGTCCGGCACGGGCGTGTTTCCGGTGCGGACGCTCATGGTTAGGCTCGTGCCGGCCGGCACATCGGCGGTCCAGGAAATCGATGACCAGCTTGTCACGGAGCCGGCGTCGAGCACGCGGGAGGTGAACACTGCGGGCGTGCTGTAGGGGCTCATATGCACCCAGTCGACCTTGATCACACTGCCTCCTACGAAGAGATCGCTGATGAGCGGCCGCATATTGGCGGTGATCGATAAGGCCGTCGTGGTGACCTGTGTGCCGTCGATGGAGAAAACGACGTTACCGGTGTTCCAGTCGATGCGATACCGGTGAGCGGCTCCGAGCCAGGTGCCGGCAATCAAGGTGTCGATGGTTTGCGAACCATTGTTGGTCCGGGCATAGAGGGAACCGCCGCCGCGTGTGCTGAAGATCGCCCAGGGAGCGGAGCTGAAGTCCACACCGAAACCGGCATGTTGGGAACCGTCTGTAGTGCTGAAGGTTGCCACGAACTCCAGAGACCGGCCGGACGAGAAGA
>JAOAPQ010000873.1 GCA_025462965.1 Bryobacterales bacterium | reverse complement strand
GAGCCGCTTGCGTCGCAATATCCACGCCATACGTCCGACACGTCGTGTAAATGCGAGGAAAACGCTCACGGACAAACTCAGCGCTCCGGCTCGTGAGATCGAGAAACACGTGTGGCGACTGTGTGCGCCGAATCTCCGCGGTGATGGCGCGGGCGACGACGTCCCGCGGCGCCAGGTCCCCCATAGTGTGATAGCGGGGCATGAAACGCTCGCCTTCCGCGTTCAGCAGCAGCGCGCCTTCGCCGCGCAGCGCTTCGGAAAGCAGAAACCGGGGCGCGCCTTCCACATGCAGCGCCGTCGGATGGAACTGGACGAACTCGATGTTGCTGATCTCCGCTCCCGCGCGCCACGCCATCGCCATCCCGTCTCCGGTCGCCACGTCGGGATTCGTGGTGTCGCTGTACACGCGACCTAAGCCGCCGGTCGCCAGCAGCACCGCGCGTGCCCGAATCGGCGCGAGCACACCCGCGGACTCGTCGTAAACCGCCGCGCCCGCCACCGCCCCATCGCGCATCAGCAGGTCCGTGGTTGCCGCGTAACTCTGAAAACGAACATTCTCGAGAGACGCAGCTTTTTTGTAAAGCGTGCGAGCGATTTCGCGTCCCGTGGAATCGCCATGCGAATGCAGGATGCGATTCCGGCTATGCGCGGCCTCGCGCGTGAACGAAAGCTTCGCGCCCTCCCGGTCGAACTCGGCGCCCCATTCGATTAACTGCTGGATCGCCGCCGGTCCCTCTTCCACCAGGGTGTGAACCGCCAACCGGTCGCACAGGCCGTCCCCAGCGTAGAGCGTGTCCTGTTCGTGCAGTTCCACTTCGTCGTCATCGCTGAGCGCCACCGCGATGCCGCCCTGCGCATATTCTGAGGAGGATTCGCGGAGGGTGTCCTTGGCGATGACCAGCACCGTTCCGGCCGCGGCCAGTTCTATTGCGGCGCGCAACCCGGCGACGCCCGCTCCAACCACGAGGAAATCGAACTCCATTCAATGATGCGATTCTAACAGTGATGGCCAACTTCTCCGTGCGGACGCCGCACGCCGAATACCTGACGCACGTCGAACGCGGGCTCATTGAGCGAGCGGCTGAGTTCCTGCCGAAGTCCGCTTCACGCGTCTTTGTCGTGACCACGCGGGATGTGTGGAAGCACCAGGGCGCACGGCTAGAGCGCGGTTTGCAGGGTATCGAGTTCGAACCGCTGTTTCTCCCCGGCGGCGAGGACCGGAAGCGGCTCGCGCCTATCGAAGAGCTCGCTTGCGAGATGGTGGAGCATGGCGGCGATCGGTCGAGCATCGTAGTGGCCTTCGGCGGCGGCATCGTCACCGATATGGGCGGTTTTCTCGCGGCCATTTTCATGCGCGGGATTCCGGTGGTGCAAATCCCCACCACGCTGCTCGCGCAAGTGGACGCGGCGGTCGGCGGCAAAACCGGCGTTAACCTCGTTAACGGGAAGAACCTGATCGGCAGCTTCCATCAGCCGGCCGCGGTGCTCGTGGACCCAGCCGCTGTCGAGACGCTTCCCGAGCGCGAGTACCGCGCGGGGTTGTATGAGGTGATCAAGCACGGCGTCATCGCGAGCGAACCGCTCTTCCGCATGATGGCCGAAAGGCGTGAAGCCGTGCTCGCACGCCGCGCTGCGGAGGTGGATGAAATGATTCGGGAATCGATACGCATCAAGGCGGAAGTTGTATCGGCCGATGAGCGCGAATCGGGCCGCCGCCGCATTCTGAATTTCGGCCACACTTTCGGCCACGCTCTGGAAGCGGAGACACGTTACAAGCAGTTCCTGCACGGCGAAGCGGTGGCATGGGGAATGCGGGCAGCTGTGCATCTGGCGGAAGATCTGGGCATCCTGAGCGGAGCGGATAGCAAAGAGATCCGATCTGTCGTCGCGGCGTACGGACCCATTCCTCCGCTTGAGGACGTGAGCGCCGACAGCATCCAGCAGCGGCTCCTCGCCGATAAGAAGACGGTGCACGGAAACATTCACTTCGTCCTTCCTCGGCGTGTCGGCGAGGTCGAAGTCAGATCGGGCGTTGGCTCAAGTGCGGTGACATCGGCGATCGTCGAGGCGCTCTGTTGAAGGGTACGACTCCGGCCGGCACGCGCGATGAAGAGGAAGCTTCCCGATGGGTGCGCGCCATGTTTGGCCGGGTTGCGCATCGCTACGATCTCGCTAACCACCTGCTTTCGCTGAATATCGACCGGCACTGGCGTGCGCGGACGGTGAAGCGTGTGCGGCCCGTACTGCGCCGCGCGGGAGCGCGCGTGCTCGATCTGTGCTGCGGCACGGGCGACCTGATGCTGGCGCTCGAGCGCGAGCGTGGCGCGCCCGTAATCGGGAGCGATTTCTGCCATCCGATGTTGACGGCCGCCGCACGTAAAACGGCGCGGCCTTTGCTGGTTGAGGCGGACGCGTTGAGTTTGCCGATGCCCAGCGCGTCGGTGGACCTGGTCACGATGGCGTTCGGGTTCCGGAATCTGGCGAATTATGAGGCGGGCCTTTTCGAGCTTCGCCGCGTGTTACGCCGCGGTGGGATGCTCGCAATCCTGGAATTCTCGCAGCCGCCGAACCCGGTTTTCGCGGCGCTCTATAGTGTCTATTCCAGGCGGGTTCTGCCATTGATCGGAGGCCTGCTCTCCGGCTCGCGCGACGCTTACACCTACTTGCCGGAATCGGTCCGTAAGTTCCCTGCCCCAGATGAACTGGCGGAGATGATCACCGTCGCCGGATTCGCGGAAGTCACCTTCGAGCGAATGACGTTTGGCATTGTGGCATTGCACATCGCACGCGTGCATTGATCTTTCTGCCCGATGTTCCATCCTCGCCGCAGCACCCTGTAGGGCGGCATGTATCCCGCGCGGCGTTGTCAACGCCGCTGCAGGTCCGCCGCCCTACTACCTTTGACGGAAGGCCAATGCCCGCTCAAACGCCGCTTCCAACTGTTCCTTCGTCATCGCCGTGCTCACAAAAAGCTCCTGCCGCGCGCCCCCACTGAACGCAATCGCCTTCCATCCATTCTGCGTCTGCACCGTGATGTGCACCTTCACCTGCCCCTTCGCATCGCGCACCTGCCGGATCACCCCCGGAATCACAGATCGTATCTCGGGATTTTCCGCCAGCAATCGCTCGAGCAGCTTCTTCACGCCGTCGATAATGCTGTGCTCGATCTTGAGCTTGCCCTGCGCAGTGCGAAGCCGGAAGCCCATGTTGTCATAATAGACTGTGCCCCATCAAATTACCCTGATACCAGGCGACGGAATCGGACCGGAGGTCGCCGCCGCGACTGTGCGCTCCGTCGATGCGACCGGCGTTTCCATCGAGTGGGACCGCGTGGATGCCGGAATCAAGGCCGAGAAAGAGACCGGCAAGTTCCTCCCCGATTCGGTCTTCGCCTCGCTCGACCGAACCCGCGTCGGCTTGAAAGGACCCATCGCCACGCCCATCGCCGGCGGGCACCCCAGCGTGAACGTCGCGCTCCGGAAGAAGCTCGATTTATACGTCAACTTCCGGCCGATCAAAATGCTGCCCGGCCTGAAAACGCGCTTCAGCGATCTCCCCATCGACATGATCATCTTCCGCGAGAATACGGAAGATCTCTACTCCGGGCTTGAGCACGAAGTGGTCACCGATGTCGTCGAGAGCCTCAAAGTCATCACCAAGACGGCATCCATGCGCATCGCGCGCGCCACGTTCGAGTACGCCGCCCGCGAAGATCGCAAGAAAGTCACCGCGATTCACAAAGCCAACATCATGAAGATGAGCGATGGCCTCTTCCTGCGCTGCTGCCGCGAAGTAGCCGCCGAGTTCACGCAGATCGAATACGGCGAGATGATCGTAGACAACGCCTGCATGCAACTGGTGATGCGTCCGGAAATCTTCGACCTTCTGGTGCTCCCGAATCTGTATGGCGATATCGTCTCGGATCTTACGGCCGGTCTGGTGGGCGGTTTGGGCATCGTCCCAGGGGCTAACCTCGGCGAACGTCATGCAGTATTTGAAGCTGTGCACGGCACAGCGCCGGATATCGCGGGGAAAGGTCTGGCGAACCCCACCGCGCTAATGCAATCCGCCACCCTGATGCTGCGTCACCTGGGAGAGCGGGACGCGGCCTTGCGCCTGCAGAGGGCCCTCGAATCCGTCTACGAGGAAGGCATAAACCGCACGCGCGATGTCGGCGGCACAGCGACCACGGATCAGTTCACGGACGCGGTGATCGCGAAGTTGTAGCCGCGCGAGCGACTAAGAAGCTCTGATAGCCGAAAAGGCCCGGCAGCAGAGCGGTCAGAAAAATAAGAATCGCCTGCGCTACCCTGACGATGGGGTTCTTGGGTGACATCGCCAGCGCCAGTTCAGCTGGGATGATGGTCATCCTGTGTTGCAGAACCTCGAAGCCGTTCTCTTCCAGTAGCGCCCGGGCGGTCTTGCGCGAGTAGAAACGAAGGTGCGTGCGGTCCAGTATCCCGCGCTCCGTATAATCGAAACGCCCGAACATTACCATCAACCGGACGCTGATGTTTAGCGCGTTCGGCACGGAAACTACCAGTTGACCGTTCGGCCGCAGGAGCGGAAGGCAATCCCGTAGCAGCCATTCGGGCCGGCGCAAATGCTCCAGCACGTCCAGTAACAGGATCTTGTCAAAACTAAGCTCCTGCCACACCGGGCCCAGGCCCTGATCCAGATCGGCCTGCGCATACCCTTCGATCCCGGCCGCGTGCCTCGCCTCCGGCAGTGCGTCGGCGCCCCACACCCGGTTGCCCGCCTTCTGAAGCTGCGCCGCCAGAAAGGCCTCGCCGCAACCGATATCCAGAACATCATGCCCAGTGCCCACGGCTTCCCTTACAAATTCATGGCTCGAGTGCCGGCTCGTCTTGATGGGGTAGTGAACGAAGTACTCCTGGAACTCCGGATATTTCACAAGCGAGTTGCGCGTTCGGTCATAACGGCGCACGGCCCGTGCCACGTCCCAGGCATACTTCATGCCGTTCACGTGGCAGATTTCGCCGCCATAGTAAGTGGGAATCGGCACTTCCCGAATCCGGAATCCCTGGTGGTTTAACTTAATGATGATTTCCGTATCAAAGTGGAAATCGTCGGTCATGTGCGTGAAGTCGATCTTCGCGAGCGCGTGCAAATTGTACGCTCGATAGCCGGAATGGAATTCCGTCAAATGCATCGCCAGGGCGCGGTTTTCGAAGTAGGTCAGGATGCGGTTGCCGGCATACTTATAAATCGGCATACCGCCCTTCAGCGGCCCGCCGTACTCCTTCATCATGCGCGAGCCGAAGACCGCGTCGGCCTCACCCGTGACGATCGGATGATACATGCGGGCCAGCACTTCGGGAGCATACTGCCCGTCTCCGTGGAGCAGGACCACAATATCGAAGCCCTTCTCGATGAAGTACCGATAGCCGGCCTTCTGGTTGCCGCCGTAGCCCAAATTTCTAATGTGCTGCAGCACGTGCAGCTTCGTGTTCTCGCTCAGAGTTTTCAGGCCGATAGCCAGTTCATAGGTTTCATCGCTGCTGGCGTCATCGAAGACAAGAACCTCCTCCACGTTGCTCCACACCGGCGCCGGAATACGTTTCAGAACTTTGGAAATAGTGGTGGCAGCATTATAAGTGACCACCAGGATGGCTATCCGTTTGCCCCGGCTCGCGGGATCGTCCACAGCTTCTTCAATCAATCGGAATTACCAGATCGATGTGGGCGTGCTTCGCCTCGTTAAACTTCGAGAGCGTCTCCGTCTTCGACCAATGCCCTTTGTACTGAGCTTTTAGAGTGAAATCAACCTCGGTGCTTAAATCGCCGAAAAAGTACCTGCCTTCTGCATCGGTGATGTAAGACCGAATCAGGAGTGTCACCTTGTTTTCCAGTTCCACGACGGCTTTGGGAAGAGGATTGCCCGCGCGATCTCTCACGGTCCCCGAAACACTACGCGCCGTCTGGGAAGCCGAAGGGACGGCGAAGCCGAGGAATATCAGCAGGCAAAGAACGCGCGTCGTGATTTTTCGGTTCATGAAGGTTCATTTTTATTTTCGCGCGATTGCGTATTCTAAAGGAAACGACTCGATCCCGATAATGACACGTACTGCTCTCGCCATATTGCTGGCCGCCACCTCCTTGTGCGCCCAAACGCCTCCCAAACCGCCCGAAACGCCCAAGGCTGATGAGAAGCCGGTCGTGACAAACCACCAGATTCAGTTCGGTGGCAAGCCCCTGAAGTACACCGCGACTACCGGGCTCATGCCGATTAAGAACAACGCCGGCGAGACTGAGGCCGAGATGTTCTTCGTCGCCTACACGCGCGACGATGCCGGACCAGCCAATAAGCGGCCGCTGATGCTGATCTTCAACGGCGGTCCGGGCGCGGCTTCCGTCTGGCTGCACTTGGGAGCCGTTGGTCCACGCGTGGTAAAGATGCTGGAGAACGGCGCCATGCCCGCGCCGCCCTTCCAACTTGTAGACAACCAGAACACCTGGCTCGACCAGGCGGACCTCGTATTCATCGATCCCGTTGGCACCGGTTACAGCCGGCCTTCCAAGCCGGAACTGGGCAAGAAATTCTGGGGCGTACAGGAGGATCTGCGGTCGGTGGGCGAGTTCATCCGGCTCTATCTCACTCGCTATGAGCGCTGGGGCTCGCCGCTGTTCCTCGCGGGCGAGAGCTACGGAACCACTCGGGCGGCCGGTCTTTCGGGCTATCTGATCGAGCACGGGATCGCTTTTAACGGCATCGTGCTCATGTCCACGGTTTTGAACTTCCAGACGCTGCTGTTCACCAAGGGGAACGACCTTCCCTATGACCTTTTCCTCCCGACCTACACAGCAACCGCCTGGTACCACCACAAGCTCGCGCCCGATCTGCAGAAGGACTTGAAGGCCACCTTGCGCGAAGTGGAACAGTGGGCCGGAACCGAATATCTTGAGGCGTTGGCGAAAGGCAACCGGCTCACCGCGGCCGAGCGGCAGCAGGTGATTGATAAGCTGGCGCGTTACACAGGACTGGACAAGAAGTTCATCGACGATTCGGATCTGCGCATCGAAATCTTTCACTTCACGAAGGAATTGTTACGGGACCGCAAGCAGACCGTCGGCCGCATCGATAGCCGGTTCACAGGCATCGACGAATCCGGCGTGAGCGATCGACCCGATTACGATTCTTCCATTGCGGTAATTCGTCCGCCCTATACCGCGGCTTTCAACCAGTACGTTCGCGCGGAACTGGGTTATAAGTCCGATCTGGAGTATTACGTCCTCGGCGGCGGATTGGAGGGTTGGAACTGGGGCCAATCGAGCCACGGCTTCGCCGATACCAGCGACGCGCTGCGGAGCGCCTTCGCCAAGAACCCGTACATGAAGCTGTTCGTTGCCATGGGCTACTTCGATCTTGCGACGCCCTATTTCGCGACCGAGTACACGTTGAGCCACCTGGGGATCCAGCCTGCCGCGCAGAAGCGAATCACCGTCGCGGATTACATGGCCGGACACATGATGTACATCGATGGCCCGTCTCACGCGAAGTTGAAGCGTGACGTAACTGAGTTCGTGGAAGGGGCGGTTAAGTGATCGAGACCGTGAGAGCCGCCTCCGCGGCAAACGCGCGCGTTGCGCTCTTTGATTTCGATGGCACCATTTCCGTGATCCGCGCCGGTTGGATCGAGATCATGGTGCCGATGATGGTCGAGCTTCTGGCCGAGTGCAAAAGCGGCGAAAGCGAGGCGGAATTGCGCGCCGTGGTCGAGGAGTTCGTCGGACGCCTCACCGGCAAGCAGACCATGTATCAGATGATCGAACTCGCGGAAAACATCGAGAGCCGCGGCGGCAAGCCCGAAGATCCTTTGGTCTATAAGACTATGTATCTGGACCGCCTGCATGCGCGGATCGAGAACCGTCTGGAAGATCTGCGATCCGGGCGCGTGTCGCCGGATTTCTACATGGTTCCCGGCGCCCGGAAGTTACTGGAAGCTTTGCGGGACCGCGGCCTGAAAATGTACCTGGCGAGCGGCACTGACCACGTCTACATGCACGAGGAGGCGCGGTTGCTCGACGTGATTCAGTATTTCGACGGCGGCGTTTACGGAGCGCTTGACGATTACAAGAGCTTCTCGAAGAAGATCCTGATTCAGCGATTGATTGCGTCATCGGAGTTTCGCGGCGATGAGTTCGTCGGCTTCGGCGACGGCTACGTCGAGATCGAGAACGTGCGCGAAGTTGGCGGCGTGACCGTGGGCGTCGCGTCCGACGAACCGGAATGCCGCAAAATCGATGAGTGGAAGCGCAAGCGGCTCATCGGAGTCGGCGCGGATTTCATCGTTCCGAACTACGAGAGCCACGACGAGCTGATGACCGCCCTGTTTCAATGAACACGCTAGCTATCGATATCGGCGGAACCAAATTCTCCGTCGCACTCTTCCAGAATGACACGATGATTCGGCGGGAGACCCACCC
>JAOAPQ010000849.1 GCA_025462965.1 Bryobacterales bacterium | reverse complement strand
CTGCCGACGAGTTCGCCGCCCAAACGTCCGGCACCCGGCCCGAGATCGATCACGTAATCCGCACGCTCGATGGTTTCGGCATCATGCTCCACTACGAGCACTGTGTTGCCCATATCGCGCAGGTGGGTGAGCGTTTCGAGCAGCCGCTCGTTGTCGCGGGGGTGCAGACCGATAGATGGTTCGTCGAGCACGTACAAAACGCCGCGCAGTTTGGAACCGATCTGGGTCGCGAGCCGGATGCGCTGAGATTCGCCGCCGGAGAGCGTGGATGCCGACCGTCCGAGGCTGAGATAGTGCAATCCGACAGCGGTGAGAAACTCGAGCCGGCGGCGAATCTCGTCGACTACGCGCCCGGCGATCTGCTTTTCGCGCTCGTTGAGCTGCCACGTTTGAACCGTCAATAGCGATCGTGAGAGCGGCATCTCGACGAGCTCGGCGATGCTCAGCCCCTTGACCCGAATAGCGAGCGATGAGGGACGGAGCCGCTTCCCCTGGCATGCCTCGCACAACGCCGGCGACATGTATTCCGTGAGCCATTCGCGATAGTTTTCGGTGGATTCCTCGAATTTCCGCTTGAGCATGTCGATGATGAGGTCCATCACCAGCAAGCGTGTCTTCGCGGGAATCTTGTCCCAGGGAGCGGTGAGTTTGAACTTGAGGGCCCGCGCCGCTTCCGTGAGATTCGCGGCCATAATCGCGGAACCGGCCCCGGGACCCAGCGCGCCTTCGAGCAGTGGCTTGGTTTCGTCGACGATTACCTTCGCGGGATCGAAGGCCCAGCGGCTGCCAAGACCCGCGCACATTTCGCACGCCCCGTAAGGACTGTTGAACGAAAACGAACGCGGCTCGAGTTGCGGGATGCTGGTACCGCACTCCATGCACGCCAACTTGCGGGAGTAGAGGCGCTCATCGCCGCCAACGACGGCGACGATGACCAGCCCGTTGGCGAGTTGTGTGGCGGTCTCGATCGACGCTTCAAGACGTTTTTCGATGCCTGGCTTTACTTGCAGGCGATCCACGACCACTTCGATGGTGTGGTTCTTCCTGCGGTCGAGCGGAATGTCTTCGTCCAGCGAGCGAAGGATGCCATCGATCCGCGCGCGGACGAAACCCTGCCGCGCAAGCTTTTCCAGGTCCTTTTTGAACTCGCCCTTGCGCCCTCGAACGATGGGAGCAAGGATCATGACGCGCGCCGGACCCTGATCGCCGGACGGCAGGCCAACCACATGATGCAGGATCTGCTCGGTCGTCTGGCGCGAGATTTCGTTGCCGCAGGTGGGACAGTGCGGGATGCCGATGGAGGAATACAGCAGCCGCAGATAGTCGTAGATTTCCGTGATCGTGCCGACGGTGGAGCGCGGGCTGCGGCTGGTGGTCTTCTGCTCGATCGAAATGGCGGGGCTCAGGCCGTCTACGGAATCCACATCCGGGCGTTCCATCTGATCCAGAAACTGACGGGCGTAGGTGGAAAGCGTCTCCACGTAACGGCGCTGTCCCTCGGCGTAGATCGTGTCGAAAGCAAGGGAGGACTTGCCCGACCCACTCAGGCCGGTGATCACGGTCAGAGAATTGCGGGGGATCCGCACGTCGATGTTCTTCAGATTGTGCTGACGCGCGCCGTGGACTGTGATCTCTTTCAGCATGCTCTGTGGGGGATATCTCCAGTTTGACGGAGTTGTCAGAAGTTAGCAATCCGGTTAGGATGGAAGGGCCAAGAAATGCCGCGCTGTCTCAGATGCGGTGAGGGTTTGACGCGCTCTCGCCGGAGTATATCGGAAAAATTGTACTACAGTCTCGTATTCAAGTGTCGTGCGTGCGGGCTTCGGGTAGGGGAAAAGCATAATTTTCTGAATTATTTCGCCCGGCACACGCGCTGTCCGCGGTGCGGAACCGATGAATTGGAGAAGCGAGCCACGCGGGACAGGATCGACAGGGTGCTCAAGACTCCCATTAGCCTGGTGCAGGCCATGCTGGGCGGAACTTTGTACCATTGCGTGTTTTGCCGCATCCAGTTCTACGATCTGCGGAGCCGGCAGCCTAAATCTTCGTCTGAGCAGAAGGCTTCCGAAGCCTTGACGAGCGAGCAGCCACAGGCGTAAAGCGCTTCCGCCACATTTTCGGGGATGGACATCGTTGCGGGGGCGGAAGATCGGGGCAAAAGGCTGGACGCACTGCTGCACGAGCGCCTTCCCGAGTATAGCCGTTCCCGCTTACAAGACTGGATACGCAACGCGCGGGTGCTGGTAAACGGCGCGGCCCCGCGCGCCTCCTATTCCATTCGGGGCGGCGAACAGATCGAGGTAAATCCGGCTGACCTGGTCCCGTTGCGCGCGGAAGCGGAGGACATTCCCTTGCGCGTGTTGTACGAGGACGCGGATGTGGTGGCGATCGATAAGCCCGCAGGCATGGTGGTGCATGCGGGGGCGGGCGTGCACTCCGGGACCCTTGTAAATGCGCTGCTGCATCGCTTTCGGAGCTTGTCCGGGGTGGGGGGCGAAGTGCGGCCGGGCATCGTTCACCGGTTGGATCGCTTCACCAGCGGTGTGGTTCTAGTAGCAAAGAACGATCGTGCTCACCAGCACCTTGCGGAGCAGTTTGCTTCCCGCCGGACGCGCAAGATTTACCTGACCATGGTGCATGGACGGGTGGCAAAGGACTCGGGCCGCATTGAAAAGCCGATTGCGCGGGACCCGAAGCGCCGCGAGCGCATGACGGCCCGGCTAACGAGCGGACGCGCGGCATGGAGCGAGTATCAGGTTCTGGACCGCTATACGGATCAGACTTTTCTCCAGATTTTGATTGGAACCGGGCGCACGCACCAGATTCGGGTGCATCTTTCCAGCATCGGCCACCCGGTGGTCGGGGATGTGCTTTATGGCGCGCCGGCATCGACCCTGGGCCGGTACTTTCTGCACGCGCACAGCATCGAGTTCGACCGGCCTGAAACCGGCGAAAGGGTGATGGTGGAGTCACCTCTGCCGCCGGACCTGGTGAGCTGGAAAGAGCTTGCCGTTCACGCCGATTGAACGGTTTTCTATCGCTGCCCCCAACTGACTGAAAGAGAATGGTTTAGCCTGCCGAGCGACCGGCCTCGCGGGGCCTGCGCAACGCCGAAACGGGCCGTGCGCGATGTTAGCATTCCGGCGTAGGTACCGGCTGCATCGCGTACCGCACAGGAGCCAAACCAATCCTATGAAATGGAAAGCGTATCGAGCAGCTATGCTGCTGACGGCGGTGGTGCGCGTGGCGCTCGCCGGCACATCTCACATTCACGATTTTCTTCCCGCGAACAGCGACGGCACTCCGGCGACGGGGTCGGTGGTGCTGACATGGCCGTCGTTTACCGGCACCGATGG
>JAOAPQ010000689.1 GCA_025462965.1 Bryobacterales bacterium | reverse complement strand
CTGCGCCTTCACCAGGTCGATCCCAGTCACCATTTCGGTAACGGGATGCTCCACCTGGATGCGCGCGTTGACTTCAATGAAGTAGAGATTCCCACGCTCATCCATCAGGAACTCGACAGTCCCGGCGTTGGTATAACCGATCTCGCGAAGCGCGCTCGCGAGGCTCTCCGAAACCTGCTTCCGCAGCTCAGCCCGCAAGACAGGCGATGGCGATTCCTCGAGCAGCTTCTGGTGCCGCCGCTGGATGCTGCACTCCCGCTCGCCCAGTATTTCCACCTGGCCGTGCTCGTCGGCCAGCACCTGGAATTCGATATGCCGCGGCGCGCCGATAAATTTTTCCAGGTAGACATCCGCCGAACTGAAGGCCGCGCCCGCTTCGCTTTGCGCCTGCGAGAGCATACCCGGTAATTCCTCAGCGCGGTGCACAACGCGCATGCCGCGCCCGCCGCCGCCCGCCGAAGCCTTGAGGATCACCGGATACCCGACCCCTTCAGCCAACTCGAGCGCTTCCTCGGGCGAGCTCAGCACTCCCGGCGAGCCGGGGAGAATGGGAACACCGTGCTCGCGCATGATGGCGCGCGCGCGCTCCTTAATGCCCATTTCGCGGATCACGCGCGGCGTGGGACCGATAAAGGCAATACCCGAAACCTCGCAAACCTCCGCGAAGGCCGCGTTCTCGCTCAGGAAGCCGTAACCGGGATGGATGGCGTCCACGTTGGTGATTTCGGCGGCGCTGATGATGGAGGGAATATCCAGATAACTGCGCGCGCTCTTGGCCGGACCGATGCAGATGGCTTCGTCGGCGAAGCGCACGGGGAGGCTATGGCGGTCGGCTTCCGAATAGACCGCAACCGTGGGGATTCCCAAATCCTTGCATGCGCAGATAATGCGCAGCGCGATTTCTCCCCGGTTAGCTATCAGTATTTTCTTAAACGGGCCGGATGGCAAACAGAGCCTCTCCATACTCGACCGGCTGGCCGTTGGGCACCAGCTTGCTTTCGACGATGCCTGCCACTTCGGCTTCAATCTCGTTCATCAGCTTCATCGACTCGATGATGCAAAGCACCTTGCCGGGCGCGACCTTCTCGCCTACGCGGACGAAGGGCGGCGAATCCGGCGAGGAGCTCTCATAGAATGTGCCGACGATGGGCGACTTCACCAGCACGAGCGAATCGTCCGAGGCTTCCGGCTTGGGCGATGCGGGTTCGGGGGCGGCGGACTTGTGCGGATGCGTTTCCGCCAGATGGAACGCCGAAGCGGAGTGCTGGGCTTCGCTGCCGAAGTTCAGGCGGATGCGGACGCGATTGTCGCCACGCTGCACTTCGAGCTCAGCTACGCCTGTTTCCGAAACCAGCTTGATCAACTCGCGTATCTCTTCTAAAGTCATAGCAAATTAACAGGTTATCAGCTTTATACCTCGCGAAGCTCTTTTGGCGTGGGCGTGAGCACCTCGCATCCGGCGGCGGTCACCACCACCGTATCTTCAATCCGGATGCCACCCCAACCATCCAGATAGACGCCGGGTTCGATGGTGATCGCCATGCCGGCCTCCAGACGGGTCTTGCTGTCTTTTCCCAGACGCGGATTCTCATGGATTTCGAGGCCGAGTCCATGGCCGGTGGAGTGGACGAACGCGCGATCGAGGCCCGCGGCTTTGAGCACATCGCGCGCGGCCCGGTCCACTCGCGCGCAGGTCACGCCTGGGCGCACCGCATCGATTGCGGCGAGCTGCGCTTCAAGCACGAATCGGTACGTGTCGCGCGTTTTTTTCGGAGCGGGGCCCAGGTGAACCATGCGCGTCATGTCGCTCGTGTAGCCGCCTTGCGTGGCGCCCATATCGATCAGGACCAGGTTGCCGTTTTCGATGCGCGCGTCGCCTGGCCTTGCATGCGGGAGCGCCGCGCGCTCGCCGGCGGCGACGATCGTCTCGAAGGCGGCTTTCTCCGCGCCCAGGCGACGCATGCGGTACTCGATCTCCGCCGCCAGATCGCTCTCACGCATCCCGGGCTTGATCGCGCGCACACCCTGTTCGAAGGCTTTCGAATTCGTGAGCACGGAACGCCGGATCTTCTCGATTTCGCCGGGCGACTTGACGGCGCGCAGACCTTCCACGATGCTGCTTACCGGCTCGAGCTTCACTTGCTGGCCGAGCGTTTCATACTGGTCGTACCGGATATTGTCGCGCTCAATCCCGAGCCGCCCGATGCGCTTTTTCCGCGCGAGCCCGGCTGCGGCCGGGTATAGAGGCCCTTTCACGATGCGTATCGCGCAGGATACCTCGCGGCCGGCCTGCAAGGTGTAGCGGGGATCAGTGAAGAATACAGCGCCATCAGGGAACGCGAGCAGTATTCCGTTGCTGCCGGTAAAGCCGGTCAGATAGCGGACATTCGCGGCGCCGCTTACCAGCATCGCTTCCAGTTTCTGTTCTGAGAGCTTCTGTTCCGCGATCAACGCCGAGAGCCGGTCTCTGCGGCCTTGGTATTCGTCCATGGAGACGATATTAGCGTTATTCTTTGGTCACCTATGCGATAGGGCTGACTCTATGCGTGCTGCTACTTCGCTCACTATTCGCTTGGCGCTCTTGACTGGGGTCACACTGAGTCTGGCAATGATGGGAATCGAGGTATTCCTTTATCGTCCGCTCCTTGCTAAGCCGGGCGGCTCTGCATTTGTTTTTGAAACAACGCTCGTGCTCCTCTTTTATGGAGTGCTTGTCGTGTGGGCGACCAGGAGCGCCGGGCCATTGCGCCGGACCGTGTTGCTGCCCGGCACCCCTGTTGGACTGATCGCTGCGGCTGTACAAATCGCGCATCTGGCAACGGAGAATTTCATGCACTTCGGGGAGCCTTGGGAAGGGATTACCTCGGTGACCTTTATGCTCGGCACGTTCCTGATCTGGGGACTTGCCGGATATCGCAGTGCGCGAAGCGCGGGAGCCATTGCGCCCGGCGTTGTGGCAGGTTCCTGGAGTGCGATTGTAACCATGTCGATACTGGTGCCCTTCGGATTTGCTCTGGAGTTTTATCTGGTTACGCCCAAGCCGGAGTATGTCGCCACGTGGGGAGAATTCAAACGCAGCGGTTGGACGGACGTGCACGCCTTTACTCTCGCCAATACACTTGATTCAGCCCTGTCGCATCTCATCGCCGGGCCGGTAGTCGGAGCTATACTTGGCGGGATTGCCTGCGTCCTCGCCGGGATACCGCGTAAACGTGTCACTCTGCCGCGATGCCTCCCTTGATCGATACCTTCTTCAACATCCACACAAACGGGACGCACGCGAAACACGCCACTGCCAGATAGCGGAAATCGTCCACATAAGCCCAAAGCTGCGCCTGTTGCGTTAAAGTGCGATCAATAATCCCGTAGGCCCGCTTTACCGCCTCCACCGGACCTGCGTGCGCCGACATGAACTGCGTCAGCCGGCTTACTTCCTGTTCAAAAGCGGGCGACCCCGGCGCAAGATTGCGCGCCAGCTCCACACGGTGCAGTTGCTCGTGCCGCGCAACAATCGTATTCACCATCGCAATGCCCACGCTTCCCCCCACGTTCCGCATCAGGTTGTATAACCCGCTCGCATTGCCGATCTTCTCCTGCGGCAAATCGCCAAGCGCTGTTGTGGAAAGCGGCACGAACACCATCCCCAATGCGGACCCGCTGATGACGACGGGCCAGAGCATCGACCACGGTCCGATATCCAGATTGATTCGCCCCAGAAGCAGGCTGCAAACCGCAAATATGAGGAAACCGCACGTAATCAGGTACCGGTTGTCGATCTTTGACGTCAGAATGCCGATAATCGGCATCGCCACAATGGCGCCAATGCCGCGCGGACTCACGACGAATCCCGCTGCTGTCGCGGAATAACCCATCAGCGTCTGGTAATAGAGCGGCAGCAGCGTAACTATGCCATAGATAGCCGCACCGAACATGAAAATGAGAAGCGAACCGAGCGCGAAGTTCCGGTTCTTGAAAATCGTGAGGTCTACCAGGGGCTTTCTATGCGTCAGTTGCCGCCAGACGAACAGCACGAGACACGTAAGCATAATCACGAAGGCGTAACGGATCCACGTTGCGCCGAACCAGTCATCTTCCTGCCCCCGATCCAGAATGAGTTGCAGGCAGCCGAGCCAGACGGCGAGCAGGCCGAGCCCGATGCTATCCAACTTCCCGGGCTTCGCATTCTTGATATAAGGCGGATCCTCGATAAACCGGCTGATCATGAAAAGCGCCAGCACGCCGATCGGTATGTTGATATAAAACGCCCATCGCCAGGAGTAGGTGTCCGTCAGCCAGCCGCCCAGCGTCGGCCCGAGCACCGGCGCAACCACCACGCCTAGCGCGAAGATCGCAGTCGCCAGTCCACGCTTTTCGGGAGGGAAGCTCTCCGTCAGAATCGCCTGGGAGATGGGCTGCAAAGCGCCTCCCCCGGCTCCCTGCACCAGTCTGGCGATCAGGATCACGACGAGACTATTTGCGGCGCCGCAGGCAAATGACGCCACCGTGAAGATGACGATGCACGTCATCAGGAACCGCTTGCGCCCGAACTTCATGGAAAACCAGGCGCTCGCGGGCAGCACGACAGCGTTCGACATCAAATAAAAGGTGAGGACCCACGTAGCCTCGTCAATGGTGGCGTCAACGCTGCCTGCGATGTAGGGAATGGCGACCGACGCGATCGAAGTGTCGATCACTTCCATGAATGTGGCAAGCATCACCGAAGCGGCAATGAGCCACGGATTTACCTCGGGTTTCGCTTGTTGTTCCATCTGCGCGTCTTAGATGCGGAAGCGCCTTCCTGAGCGCCAAGTGAATCGAGCGTATGGTTCGCGTGCTCTTCTCAGTTGGTAAGGATCCGCTCCATCAGGCGCAGTTGGGGATGTCAGGTCGCCGGGCGACAAAGTCTAACCGTAGACGGTCTCCGTCCAATCGTTGACAGCGGCTGCAGGGACCGGCTACTTCCCAGCCCTGAGCGGCGGCATTTCTCGGTGAGCGCCAAGCAGGTCGAGCATATCATTGGCGTGCTCTTCCTCATTGGTCAGGATGTGTTCCATCATCACGCGCGTGGTTGGGTCGTTGTCGGCGAAGAAACGAATCAGCTCGCGGTAGTGGTCGCAGGCGATGCGTTCGGCGATCAGGTTTTCCCTGATCATTTCGACAAGATTATCCGTCGCAACGTACTGCGAGGCAGACCGCATGGCTAACCCTTCCGGATTGAAATTGGGACTACCCCCCAATTGAGTAATCCGCTCAGCCACTTGCCTCATGTGTTCCTGCTCTTCCCCGGCATGCTCTTCGAACTCGTCTTTGATACTGTCGCTCGACATCCCGGTCGCGGTGATCGCGTTCATTGTGTAGCGCAGCACACAAACAATCTCTGTCGCCAGCACCGTCTGCAAAATATCGATGGTCTGCTTCACATCCGCTTTATACGCGGGGGTGACCGCCCCATTTTCAATGCTCTTGCGAGCCTGTTCCCGCAATTTGTTTACGTCCGTGAGAAAGGGTTGAGTATTTGTCATTTTGTGTAACCTCCTTGTCGCGTAGCATGCCACGAACCAATACGTTTCGACGTGTTTGTGGGCATCCGAGTGCAGACCATTTCGCGACCCGTCCAAGGAGGACTCATGGCCGAACTGAGCAGCGTAGTAGCCGTATATAACAGTCACGGAGAAGCGGAGCTGGCACTTAAAAAGCTCCAAGAGGCTTCTTTCGATGTTACGAAGGTATCCATCATCGGGAAGGATTTCCGCACAGAGGAGAAGGTCGTCGGTTACTACACGACCGGAGACCGCATGAAGTACTGGGGCGCAATGGGCGCTTTCTGGGGCGGGCTCTGGGGATTGCTGCTGGGAGCGGGGCTTTTTCTGATTCCGGGCGTGGGGCCTGTCCTGGTTGCCGGTCCATTTCTAGCGATATTGCTGGGCGCGTTGGAATCGGCCGTGTTGGTCGGAGGCATCTCCGCGCTGGTTGCGGGGCTCATCAGTTTAGGCATGTCGAAAGAGCAAGCTCTCAAATACGAGGCTTACGTGAAGGCCGATAAGTACCTCCTGGTTGTGCACGGCACGCAAGAGGAAGTGGAACGAGCGCGGCAAATCCTGTCCGAGACGTCGCCGATCAGCCTTGAAACGAATGCAAAGGCCGCCTAACTCACCGTTGGGGGGCGAGTCCGCCGCAATCCGTAACCGCCCCCGAGATTGGAACCAAAAGTACTTCTGATCCTTTTTGCGCTTTCCTTACGCATCAATAGCAAAGGAGGAAAACGCAAGTGAGACGGGCCACGACGCCCCGCCGAGTTCGCCGGGCCAGGTGCGCAACGGAAGAAATCGCTGTCCAGAAGTCGATGATCCAACTTATGGAGAGACTCGCCGCGCGTTTTGAGTCCGGAGCACGAACGGTTCAGGGACCTTGCACCATAGGAAGGCGAACATACCGGCGTGCTCCGAAGGATGGCGGCCTAAGCGTATCCCGCTGGCTGGACCTGCTAGTCCTTTAACACTTGATACAATCTCCTTCCATGTGGAGATTCGTTCCCGCGCTGGTTATTGCGTGCGCCGCGACCTTGCCCGGCGCGGCTCTCGATCAGAAGGATGTTGAATACGCCCGCCCGGGAGGGAAGCCGTTGCTGCTGGACCTTCACGTCCCCGATGGGCCCGGGCCATTCCCCGCCGCTATTCTCATCCACGGCGGAGGTTTCGACAGCGGAACCAAGAGCACGCTCATCCGGCCGTTATTCGACCCGCTGGCGAATGCCGGCTTCGCATGGTTCAGCATCGATTACCGGCTCGCTCCCGATTTCAAATTCCCCCAGGCGATCGAAGATGTGAACAGCGCTATCAGATGGGTGAAGGCCAACGCGGCGACTTACCATGTCGATGTCTCGAAGATCGCC
>JAOAPQ010000836.1 GCA_025462965.1 Bryobacterales bacterium | reverse complement strand
GCGGGATGCGCCAGCGCGAATCGGGCGAGGTGAAGGTTCCCGGGCTGGGGGACCTCAACGTTCAGGAGTCGAACTCGGTTTGCATTCTCGACGTCTCGAATCCGATGGAAATGAAAGTGAGTGCTTTTGTTCGCACAGGCCGACCATTCGGCCCCGGTACGGAGGGCGGAAGCAGTCCTTCCGGCGTGCTCGCGGCCGGCGGCCGCATTTATGTCTCGAACGCCCACGACGATTCCATCACGGTGATCGATGCGAAATCGCACCAGGTGACCGCTGAGATTCAATTAGAGATCCCCGCATTCGACAAACTCCGGGGCATCATGCCTCTCGGGATGGCATTCGATGAATCCTCGGGGTGGTTGCTCGTGGCCGAGGCGGGCATCAATGCCGTCGGGGTGATCGACACAAAGACCGGCGCGGTGCTTGGCCACATCCCCGCGGCATGGTTCCCCACCCGCGTCGCCATTCAGGACGGGACCGTCTATGTTGCCAGTGCGAAAGGCACGGGCACCGGTCCAAACCTCCCCGGTCGCGAGTTTTATCAGGATGGCAGCGGCCTGATTGACGTTCTGCGCCGCGGAACTCTGTCGACCTTCCCGCTACCGTCCTTGGATGAACTGAAAAAGCATACTGGCACCGTACTCAACGCCAATGGCTTAGTTCCGGCGCCGGGCGTCCCGGCGGAAATTCCGCAGGCAATCAAGTACGTCGTTCTCATCGTGAAGGAAAATCGCACCTTCGACGAGGTATTTGGGGACCTCCCCATGGCCGCGAACGGCCCCGTCCTTGGCATCAGGCAACTGGCCCGCTTCGGAACGGCGGGCTATGCCGATGGCGGCGGCAACCGCTTGAGCCTGCAACGGGTTAATGTAACGCCCAACCATCACGCCATGGCTGCCCGCTGGACCATTTCGGACAACTTCTACGCCGATTCCGAAGTCAGCGTGGATGGCCACCACTGGCTGGTCGGGAACTACCCCGACGCCTGGACCGAGTCCTCGCTCATGTCCGCCTATGCCGGTCAGAAGGATTTCCGCCTCACCGCGCCGGGCCGGCTCATTTTCGCGGAAAGCAACTCTTCGGTGCACCCGGAGGAGATCCAGGAAAATGGCACGCTGTGGCATCACCTGGAACGGAATCACATTACCTTCCGCAATTTCGGTGAGGGCTTCGAACTTGCCGGAAATGTCGAGGGTGAGGGGCAAAAGCCAACCGGCGCGCGCCTGCTGACGAATGTCCCCATGCCCGACCCGCTTTATCGCAATACCTCGCGCACGTACCCCGGCTTCAACATGAACATTCCGGACCAATACCGCGCGGACCAGTTGATCGCGGAGCTCAATGAGAAATATGTGAAGCCGAACCAGGAACTGCCGCGATTCCTCTTCATTCACCTCCCGAACGACCACATGTCGCCGAAGCCGCGCCCTGCGGATGGCTATCCCTTTTCAGCCTCGTTTGTTGCCGATAACGATTACGCGCTCGGCCGGATTGTAGAGTACCTGTCTCACTCCCCGTGGTGGAAAGAGATGGCCATCTTCGTTACCGAGGACGACGCGCAGGGCGGCCGCGACCACATCGATTCGCACCGCACGGTGTTCATGGGCATCGGCCCATTCTTCCGGCGGAACTATGTACTGCACCGTAATAACAGCTTCCCGGGACTGCTTAAGACGGTTTTCCGGATACTGGGCGTGCCTCCGTTGAACCTCTACGATGCCAGCGCCGCCGACCTGAGCGAAGCTTTCACCGGCCAGCCCGATTTCAGTTCTTACGCGGTGCAGCCCGCCGATCCCAGGCTCTTTGTTCCGGCGAACGCGAAAGAGCCGCTCGACCCGAAGGACCCACCAGTCCGCATGGACCATCCCTAACCGGTTTCGACTGACCACCATGGACAACAACAACGAGATCAAGCGCGGGCCCGGCATGAAGCCCATGTTTTTGCCCGATGTGGAGGGGAGCGTTAAACCGTCTCCCTACAATTCGATGATTCGGACCATGCAGGAAAAAGGATCCGAGTATCCCCAGATCTGGCACATGCTCGCCTATCTTCCCCAGGCCAGTGAAAATCTTACGCGGTTTACCCAAGAGATTCTCCGCGGTCCGGCTCCAATTAGCCCCGGCATGCGCGAGTTGATCGCGGCGTATACCTCCCATCAAAACGATTGCCCTTTTTGAACGAAGTCCCACGCCGCAGTTGCGGCGGAATTATTAGGCGACGGGGAACTCGTTTGGGGCGTGCTTCACGATCTTGAGAACTCGATCCTGGATGAAAAGCATAAAGCTCTCTTTCGTTTTGTGACCAAAGTGAATCGCGATTCGCCGCGCATCACCGCCGAAGACATGACGCCGCTCCATGCCGTTGGCTGGGACGACGAGGCATGCGAGCGGAGTTCATGCATTGTCCGAAGAGGCGCATCGCGAAGGTGGACGCAGGACCGCCGCGCACGGGTATGTTCGTAGCTAACATCTCTACGCTGCTCCAGCCCAGCCGATCGGCTATAAACTGGATGCGACGCACGTCGTCCACGTAAGGAGATATATGTCTACAGCAGAACTGCCCATCCACCATGAAGTCAGCCGTTTTCTGGCTTCGCCACGCAAGATGCTCATCGGCAACCGCTGGGTCGACGCGGTTTCGGGCAAGACTTTTCCCGTCTACAACCCCGCGACCGGCGAAGAGATTGCCCGTGTCGCCGAAGGAGACGCGAAAGACGCCGACCTGGCTGTCAAGGCCGCCCGCAAGGCGTTCGAGGGCGGGGCCTGGCGGGACATGACCGCGGCGGAACGCGGCCGCATCATGTGGCGGCTGTCCGACCTCATTGAAAAGAATGCCGACGAGTTGGCGCAGATCGAATCGCTGGATAACGGAAAGCCGGTCGCGATAGCGCGCGCCGCGGACGTGGCGCTCGTCATCGACATGTTCCGCTACATGGCCGGCTGGACCACCAAGATTGAAGGCAACACGATTCCGCTCTCGGTGCCGTACGCTCCCGGCGCGAAGTTTTTCGCGTATACGGAGCGCGAGCCGGTCGGCGTGGTGGCCCAGATCATACCCTGGAATTTCCCGTTGCTGATGGCGGCCTGGAAGCTCGGCCCGGCCCTCGCGATGGGCTGCACCGTCGTGCTGAAGCCCGCGGAGCAGACTCCCCTTAGCGCGTTGCGTCTCGGTGAGTTGATCCTGGAAGCCGGATTCCCCGAAGGGGTCGTCAATATCGTTCCCGGATTCGGCGCGGCGGGCGCGGCGCTCGCGGCGCACCCGGATGTGGATAAGGTGGCGTTCACCGGCTCGACGGAGGTCGGCAAGGAAGTACTCAAAGCCGCCGGGGGGAATTTAAAGAAAGTTTCGCTCGAGCTCGGCGGCAAGAGCCCGAATGTCGTCTTTCGCGACGCCGACATGGAAGCCGCGATCGACGGAGCCGCCAGCGCCATCTTCTTCAACCATGGTCAATGCTGCTGCGCCGGATCGCGCCTGTATGTTGAGAAAGACATCTTCGACGACGTGGTCGCCGGCGTTTCGGATCGCGCGAAAAAGATCAAGATCGGGCCCGGGCTCGATCCCACGACATCCATGGGACCGCTCGTTTCGCAAGAGCAGCTCGATCGCGTCTGCGGATATCTGGAAAGCGGGTTCGCAGAGGGTGCACGCGCGGTAGCGGGCGGCAAGAGGTCCGGCGATCGCGGCTACTTCGTCGAACCGACAGTTCTGGTGGATGCGCCGCGTAACGCGAAAGTCGTGCAGGAAGAAATCTTCGGGCCGGTGGTAACAGCGATGCCCTTCAAGGACATGGACGATCTGATACCGCAGGCCAATGACAGCATGTACGGTCTGGCGGCGGGCATCTGGACGCGCGATGTAAGCAAAGCCCATCAGGTCGCGTCGCATCTGCGCGCGGGAACGGTGTGGATCAACTGCTATAACATCTTCGACGCGGGGCTTCCGTTCGGCGGCTACAAACAATCCGGCTGGGGCCGCGAGATGGGCCACGACGCGCTGGATCTCTACACGCAGAAGAAGTCGGTCTGTATCAAACTCTAGAGATGGGGCAGGCCATCGTTTTTGGTGGCCTGCCGCTTCCGCAACACCACAAAAACATCATTGCCCGGCAAGGGATGCGTAGGCGGCCGCGGTCCCCCGCGCATGTTTTCGAGCGCGTCCATCAACTGCTTCCGCGTTACGAACAGGGTGCACGCGGCGATCGCAGCAAGCACGAGAATCCCAATCTGCTGGATGTTTAAGCTCATATACGGCCTCGCTGCAATTCTACTCCTTCGCTCTTGACTTGATCTTTATTACGTTCTACGATACTACGTGAGACGTAATAAAAGTGTCTGATCCCACGCTCCTCGTACTCTCCAGCCTCGCCGATGGCGATAAGCACGGCTACGCCATGATGGAGGACATTCAAAGCTTCGCCAGCACGCGCCTGGGTCCCGGGACGCTCTACGGAGCGATCACGCGCCTGGAGAAGCAGGGCTGGATTCGACCCGTCGAATCGGACGATCGCCGCCAGCCTTACCGCTTGACTGCCGCCGGCCGCCGCTATCTGGAAGAGGAACTGGCCAGCCTGAACCGCATCGTCAAGACCGGGCTCGGCAGATTGAAACACGCATGAAGCGGCTCATCAGGTTCGCCGCTTTCTTTTATCCCGTGCGCTGGCGGAAGCGTTATGGCGTGGAGTTCGATGCCCTGCTCGAAGAAGTGAGCCCACGGTGGCGGGACGTGTTCGATGTTCTCGGAGGAGCGATGAAGATGCAACTGACCCATGGGAATTCCTTGAAGCTTGTAATCGGTCTGGCCATTGCCGGAGCGCTGATCGCAAGTGCGTTCTGTGTTTTCGCTCTACCGGACAGATACCTTGCGACAGGCGTCTTCGGAATGCCCGAGGCGGCCGATCGCGCGGAATCGGTGAGACGCGTTGCCGGCATTCAGCAAAAAGTCCTGAGCCG
The DNA here is from genome assembly GCA_025462965.1 of Bryobacterales bacterium. GTDB lineage: Bacteria > Acidobacteriota > Terriglobia > Bryobacterales > Bryobacteraceae > JALYXI01. The sequence goes on along the minus strand of JAOAPQ010000836.1, from coordinate 4,708 downwards.
TAGGAGCCTTGCGGAGGTCATCCAGAAGCAGGACCTGTACAGCAAAGAGAGAAACACCACGCCTCTGGAGGACGTGATCGAACAGATGCGTCGGGACCTCCATATGAACCTTCTTCGGTCGAATAGCTTCAACGTCAGCTTCATTTATCCGGACAGGTTCAAAGCGGAAAACACCGTTAACGATCTCATGGCCAGGATGAAGTCCGAAGGCGCCCTCAACATCCTGACGCCTCCGGCCCTCCCTCAAAAACCGGCTGCGCCGAACCGATTGCGAATCGCTTGTTTTGGCCTGGGCCTGGGCTTTCTCACGGGCGTAGCCGTCGCGATCGTGATGCGAATGCGGACTGGCCGGATTTAGTAGCCAGACCGAAGAAGACAGGGTCGAAAAACGATGGCCTGTCCTACGTCAGCGACCAGCCCTTGCGGAATCCGGGACGAATCAACTTGTTTGCCTCCGCATTGTTCGTGATGCGCATCTTCTCGCTGTCCCACTCCAGCTTGCCTTCGAACCGCAGCGCCAGCACGCCCAAGGTCACCCACTCGGTGAACGGCGCGGAAACGCTGAAGTTCGAACACGCCGGGTCTCCGCCTTTGCACGCGCGGATCCAGTCGCGGTAGTGTCCCGGCGATCGCGTCAGAAATTCCGGCGGAAAATGGTAATCGCGCATCTTCTCCACCGGGATCAGGCGCGTATTCTCGCCGTAGGTGCCGGTCGTGATCATGCCTTTGTCGCCGATGAACAGGCTGCCGTTGCTCCCGGCCGCCGCCATCCTGCTAATCTGCGCTTCCCGGCGCGCCGTCGTATCCGCGGCGGCGGGTTGCTGAGGACGCTCCTCCGCGGCAGCGGCATCCGCGGGCTTGGAGAAGTACTCCTGCGAAAACACCTGGCCGATGATCTGTGTATCGCGCGGTTGCTGCATCGGCTGTCCCTGTGGCCGAGGCTCCTGCCCGGGCACCCGGCGGCGCGGAAGGTCGCCCAGGAGTTCGCCCTTCGGCACCCCTTGAATATCCGGCTGCTCCTTCATACCGTCATACCAGAATATTTTGACCGCGGGCATGACGCCCCGGGCCGGGAAGTCGAACCGGATCACCGATTTCGAGGGGTAATAATACTTGCTCCGGCCTTCCTGCTTGATGCATTCGACGCTCGTAGGAGACCCCAACTTCAGCGCCATATTCGGGGCGCCGAGAATGTGGCAAGCCATGTCGCCCAAAGCGCCGCATCCGAAATCGTAGAATCCGCGCCAGTTGAACGGAAGGTACTTGTCGCTGTACGGCCGCTCGCTCGCGATTCCCAACCAGAGGTCCCAATCGAGCGTAGCCGGTACGGGTGCGGGCGCCGGAAGATCCGGCAACCCCTGCGGCCAGATCGGCCGGTTTGTCCAGGCGTGCACTTCGCTGACGCTGCCGATCTCTCCCGACCACACCATCTCCGCGCACTGCCGTGTGCCTTCATTGGAATAGCCCTGATTGCCCATCTGCGTCGCGACTTTGTACTTGGTCGCGGCTTCCGCCAGTGTCCGGCACTCCCAAATGGTATGCGCCAGCGGTTTTTGAACAAAAACGTGCTTGCCGCGCTCCATGCACCACATCGCGGCGGTTGCGTGCATGAAGTCGGGAATGGTCACGATCACCGCGTCGATATTGTTCGCTTCCTTATCCAGCATCACGCGGAAGTCTTTGTACTTCGGCGCCTTGTCATACGCAGTGAAGATCCGCTCAGCATTCTTGTCATCCACATCGCAGAGCGCGACGATGTTCTCCGTCTGTCCACATCCCCGGATATCGCTGGCCGCCTTACCGCCCGCGCCGATTGACGCGATGTTTAGCTTTTCATTGGGCGACTTGTAGCCAAGCGCCTTCAGCGAGGCCTTGCTTCCAAATCCAGCGGCGGGCACGGCGCCGGCCAGCAACGTCCCAAAGAAAAAATGTCTTCTGTTCATGCAGATCTCCTGGTCAACTGACGAAAATTATATACCGGCCCTCGATCAGCCGAACCGGGGCCGCTTCATTTCGTCCAACTAGCAAAGGATTCAACTGTCAATGACGATGGTTGACTCGCTCTGGTTCCGCGCCCACTAAGGTCTGGCGGCGCCGACCGCGTTCTCCATCGAGCGCAAGCCGCCCCAATCGCTTAACCCCGACACGCGTCCTTCGCCATGGGGCGCCTTGGCCTCGTGAATCCGAAGAGTGACCTCATTCCCATGCACTTCCGCCAGCATATGCCCGAAAAACCAACCGTCCTCGTACTTCTTGGAACTCCGCAAATGCCCGCCCGAACTCGGAGCCGAAATATACGTCACGCCCTGCAATTCGAAATGCAGCATCTGATGGACGTGCCCGGCAATCACATAGCGCACCCCGTACTTCTTCGCGAGTTCGTGCAGCGGGGAGTGCGAATCCCTCAGCACCACCGGAATCAGCCAGCTCGGCCGGTGCGACACGATCACCTTCACGGGCTGTGCAGCATGCGCCCGCAGATCCGCCTCCAGGAATTCCAGTTCCTCCGCCGGAAGCTGGTCGTCCCGGCTGTTATCGAGGATCACGAAGTGTGCTCGCCCATAATCGAAGCTGTAATGGGCGTTGTGCCCGGCATGCTTCACATACAGGCGCTCCGACGCGTTTGACCAGATGTCGTGGTTCCCCGGCGTCAGATACAGCGGGAGCCGCCGGAAACGGGCCCGAATGGTTTCGAACGCCCGCCATTCGGCTTCGGCTGTGGCGATGTGAAGGCCCTGGATCGTGTCTCCGACGCTCACGACAAAGGCGGGATGCTCGGTCGCCATCTCCGGCCAGACCTGCTCGTAAACGCCTGGCTCAGCCTCGCCGGTACGGTCGCCGAGAACGGCAAAACGGAAAGAATCCGGGGCTGTCGCGGCAACTGCTGCCGCAACTGCAACCAGGAAAATAAAAAAACACGCGTATTTACGCATCGGCAGCCGTCGGAACCATTATGGAGCCCGCCGACACCCTGTTCACACGTATTGAAACTTTCCTTTAACCTTGTTCATCCAACAGCTTAGGATAAGATTCGTTTGCCAAATGTCAATCGCGTCTGATACTATCTAGCAGGCAAAGAGATTGGAATCTCCTCTTGATCTGCCTCAAAATCCCACCGACGGAGTAAACACAACCACTGAATGAGCTTTACTGTTTTTTTAGGCAATCTACCCACTTGGGTCACCGCGGATGAAATCAAGCAATGGCTTGGTGCGGAAGACCTGGTAGCGGATTCGGTCAAAGTAATCCGCAACCACGAAACGCAGGAATCCAAAGGATTTGCGTTCGTGGAGGCGCCCACGGCAGACGAGATGCAGGCGATTATTCGCCGGTTCGATCGTGCGCCGCTTGAAGACAAACTGCTGCGCGCCAATCCCGCACAGCCGTCCAAGGGCAAAGGACAACCAGTAAACGGCGCAGTACAGGCAGTAACCCGGGACCAAAGAGGAAACGGAAGCCGGCGGCCGCGTGGCGGAAGGCGCGAACGGGAAAACGAACCCAAGAGCGCATTCGCAACCGAGCTGGCCAAAGCACTGTAGTAGCGGGGCGGCGGTCAGCTTCCCTCTTCACCCGTAAGTCACACACCTGTGAACCGCCCGCACACCACATCCCCCTCCAACTCGCTCAATACGTAGACGTTATGCTCGTGGTACCGGCTTTGCCATAGGTTGTCCCATGCAACTGGGCCCGCTGAACCGCATCTTCGCCGCTTCTCTCCTGTTTGGGGGGGTAACCCTGCCGCGAATCCTCTGTGCCGGCAATCAGCAGCCCGTGGCCCATCTGGCCGCCGCAGTCAACGTAAACTCCCGCTACATTGTCGAAGCCGTAGAAGTTACCGGCTACAACCAGACCCGCATCGGCGACGCCTTAGCCGCGAAGCTCCAGTCGCTGGTCGGAACGTCCTATGACACCGAAACAGTCGACGAGCTGGCCCGCCAGATGCGCAAGGATTTCCACGCCAAAGCCGTTACTCAACGGCTGGCTCGCGGCTCCTCGCCGGAAAACGTCCGAATCGTCTTCGACGTCACCCGCCGTTCCGCCGCTGTGGATATCTCCGTGCCCAAGTTCCTCTACCACTCGAAACAGGGCTGGAGCGCCCAGGTGGAAGCCACGGCCACGATCGCGCGCAACAACAATGTCACCTTCGGCGTCGTCAGCGACGGCGACGAACTCACCGAACGTTACGCCGGGATCCGCGCCGGATATGAGAACCTGCATGTAGGGAGCGATCGCGTGCACTTCCGGTTTCTGTTCGAGGATTATCATGAGCAATGGAATGGCAGCACCGTCAATGCGCTTAGTAATCCCGCGTTGCTGAACCCGAACTTTCTCACCACCGCTCCGGACATCTACCGCGCCCGCATGAACTACGAACCGTTGGTCTCGTTCAACATCGCGAAGCCGCTTGTCGTCACCGCCGGAGTCAGTTTCGAGCGGCTGCAAGAAAACCTTCCCTCAATACGCACCGAAGGCGCCCATGCGATGGTGTTCGGACTCCAGTACCACAAGCGCAACGGCGAATCCGATGAGGACGCGCGGGTCATCGACGCGTCCTACGATGCCCGTATCGCCACCAAAGCACTGGGAAGCGATTACATCTACACGCGCCATCGCTGGATTGCTTCGTGGACCTGGTTGCATGGGCGCCATTCGGTGAACGATACCATCACCGCGGGCCTCATCACGGGCCGCGCGCCGATGTTTGAGC
>JAOAPQ010000813.1 GCA_025462965.1 Bryobacterales bacterium | reverse complement strand
CCGAAGTTCGCCGAATTCACGTCTCTGACGGGAGACCCGAAGTGAGGGGAGTTGGCCAGGTTGTATGCCTCCGCGCGGAAATCCAGCTTCATTTGTTCCTTAACCTTGAACGTTCGCGCTAGCGCCAGATCGTAATTGATAAAGTTCTCCGTGCGTAGGATATTGCGCCCCGCGTTGCCGATCTGGCCGGGCGCCGGCTGCGCGAAACCGTAGTTTACGAAGCTGTAGACATACGGCAAGTAGCCGAAGAATGTCGGCTGATAGGTCAGCACATTAGTCTGGCCGAGAAAAACTACGTCGGCGACCGGCGTGTTGCCTGGGCAGGCGCATGCGGCGGGATCGGCAACGGGCGTGAACGGCGTTCCCGTGGCATAACGCAGGATTCCGTTCAACTGCCACGGTCCGACGATCTTACCGACGATCCCCTGATTCAGGTACTTCTCCCCCGTCCCGATGGGCAACTGCCATACGTGAGTGAGAGTGAAAACGTGCGTACGGTCGAAATCGGCGGGACCGTAGTTGCGGCGAATATCCAGGTTGTTGACCAAGGGTCCGAGTGAGTCGCTATAATCCAGGGCTTTGCTGTACGTGTACGCAACCGTAAACGCCAGTCCCTGCGAGAAACGCTTCGTGATATTCAGCTGCAGTGCGTTGTAGTTGCTCGTAAGCCCGGTGTCTTCCTGAAAGACGGGCGATGTTCGTCCGAACTGGTTGAAGAACGGAAGACCGGCTATTCCCGTGCCAGGCTGGGCGGCGTTCAAATTGCGGGTGTATGGTAACTGGCGGCCGAGATTGCCGACATAGCCGATATCCATCACGATTCCATGCGTGAGGTCCTGCTGCACCTGTAAGTTGAACGATTGGACGTAAGGCATCTGAACGTCCTTCGACAGGAAAGCGAATGCACTATTCGGAGCAGGTACGCCTGACGCCTGAACGGCGGTAATCCCAGGGACTGCACCGAAAGAGCCGGCCGTCGTATATCCCCCAAGAACGCCTTGCTGCACGGACGACTGGGAGATGAACCCCCGGCTCTGCAGTTGAAGAGGCAGGTTGAAATAGCTGATACCGTATCCGCCCCGGACCACCGTCCGGTCGGTGAAGCGGTATGCGAAACCAACGCGCGGGGCGAAGTTCGTAATGTTGTATTGCACGTTGCCAACAGCATCCACACCGTTCCGGTGCACCGGCAGCAGCTGGTTTGACGCAGGATCGTAAATGAAGACGCCGGCGGAATGTCGAGGCTCCAGTGGACTGAAGAAATCGTAGCGAAGGCCAAGATCAAGCGTTAACTTGCCGCCGAGCAGGTGGACGGTGTCGGCAACGTAGCCGGATGCTTGATATTGCACATTGCTCGAGTAAATTGGCGTGCTGGCGCCGGCGACAGTGGGCGCGCCGAGCAGAAACGACGCGAATGAACCCGCGAACCCGCCGAACTGTCCAAGAGCGGCTCCTCCGTTAAGTTCCGTAGGGCCGGGGCCAAACACGTACCCGCCCTGTGGGCCGAAAGCGCTGTTGGTGAAGCCATCCATCCGGACCTGCCAAAGGTCGATGCCAAAACGGATGTTATTTCCGCGGAACTGGGTGCTCCAGTTCGACGCAAGGTTCAGGTTATTCTCCGTCCTGCGCTGTTGAAAGTTCGCCGGCGTGCCCAGCATCAAGCTGCCGATCTGGATTGCGGGGAGAGTAGCAGTCCCAGGGGCGACGTTCGGATTCGAAAATCCGAAACTGCTCGCGAGCGGTGAAGACGTCTGCGGCCGGATCGGGTCGTCGTATCTCGTGTAGCCAAATCGGAGATCCGCGGACATCCCAAATACGGTTCCTTCGAAGCCCACCATAGCGTTGTGGGCTCGGAGCTTGGCCAGTTCGCTATAACCCAGAACCGATCCCAGGGCGGAGCTCTCAACGGTTCGGTAGTTGGAATAAGACCATCGCAGAAACGCGGAGAGGCGATCGTTGAAACGGTGGTCGATTCTGGCATCGGCGCGGTTCCCGTCATCCCGGAAGGGAACGTTGCTGAAATAGTTATTCTCGATTCCCGCCGAGTTTGCTCGCGGAAAGTAAGGAAGCAGGGCGCTAGCCTGCGAACTGAAAAGGGACGGCGGAATTATATTGTTCGAAAAAGGAAGGCGCCCGGTGCCGTTTGCCGCTCCCGTCGCGGGATTGTAGAGCGTCAGGTTCGGAATCCCGCTGAAGTTGCCGGCAAGGAAGCTGGCGGTCGGCACTGTTGAAACTTCCGGAATCTGCTGGCGATTGTAGTCTCCCTCATACGCCAGGAAGAAGAAGGTGTGATCGCGAATGATGCGCCCGCCGACGGTCGCGCCGAACTGGTTGGTGTTGTAGTGTGCTTGCGGAAGGCCCTTCGGATTGAAATAGTTGCGCGCGCCAAAATATGAGTTGTTATTGAACTCGAAGGCGCTGCCGTGTAGTTGGTTGGTACCGGAGCGCGAAATTACATTGACGATTGTCCCGGCGGCGCGCCCCTGGGATGCGTCGTAGTCACCAGTAATGAAGTTCAGTTGCTGGATGGTTTCCATTGCCGGAACGTGAGCCGCTATGTTGAAGAATGGCTCATCGTTTTCCACTCCATCCAATTGCTCCCGATTAGTCCAAAAAGGCTGTCCGTTGGTCGCCCAATGGCGATTGCGCTGAGGGTCCCGCAGCGGCGACGTGTTCACCTCGGGAGGAGTAACCCCAGTCATTAACTCGGACAGTTGCTGAAAATTTCTATCTAGCAGAGGCAGTTCCCGGATGGCGCGAGAGCTATACGATTTCCCGATCTGCGCGGAATCGTCCTGGATCAGCGATGCATCCGCCCCAACCTCAACCGTTTCGTTGGCACTACCGGTATCCAGTACAAGGGCAAGACGAATCGGCGTCCCGGCTTGCACCACAACGTCCTGCTGGGAAAGTCGTTTGAAGCCGGAAGCTTCCACCGAAATCCGATACGACCCCGGTGCAAGGTCCGCGACTACGAAGTTACCGTCCTGGCCGGTGACGACGTCATGCCGCTCGTTCGTAGCCAGATTCGTAATCGTGACTGCGGCGCGTGGAACCCCGCCACCGGAAGCCGCTGTTACTTTACCGTTTAACGTACCCCGTACCTGGCCGAAGGAAACCCCGGCCGCTAATAGAAGTATTAGAGGAACAAAGTTGAACCCCTTTGTAAGTAGGAAGCGTAAGCGATACATAAGTCAAGCGTAAGATACCTCGCGGAACGGGTCAAAACGACTTAGTGCATTACGTCTCGATTATCGGGGGAATTCTGGGAGCTTAAGAACAAAATCGGAGCCTGACGCTCAAAGTGTTTGTGTTGAATATCGCCTATTAAAAACGTTTGCTCGCTCGCCTAGTCGATAGTCAATTACGGTACTGTGCGTTTTTATCTATTGACAATTATTCCGCTGCCGCTTTGGATGCGGGATTTTCAACCCGGCCTCTCCCGCGCCCAACGCAGCGAGAAGGCGCTTCCGTCATTTTGTTCTGCGGAATAACAACTGCAGCCCTGTGAAAAGTAGCGGCTCCACTCTTTCCGATAATTCCGCCGCCGAAGGTGCGTAATCCCGTTGTGCGCCCTTCGTGGCAGGCCACGAACTCACCGGATTTCGCCCCAAATCAGATGCGCTGATCAGCTGCGTGTCGTCTGGTGGCGTTGCCGATGGCCGGGAACTCTATTGGAGGCAGAGCACCGGACATCGGTGGCATATCGGGAACCGGCGTTTTGGCGTGGCCGCGCGCTCTTCGTGATCAATCGTCCTCCCTTGGCGCGCTAAACCGCTCCACTAGCAATAGGTGTATGATTGGTGCTACCCTAAGTTAGCTTTTGAAAAAGTGTAACCTCTTTGCAGTATTGGCGTCTATAATGGCAAGGAGAACATTAAGGCTTCTTAAGATTCTACGAGTGGTTCCGCGGGCATGCATGAGGAGAAATCCTTGTCAACGTGTTATTTGCGGACCAGCCGATAGGCGCAATCCTCCGAGCGCCTATCGGCTTTTTCTTGCGCTATAGCTTTCTGAGCACGATCGCGGAGTTCTTGCTGCCGAAGGCGATGCAGTTCGCCAGCGCATATTCAAAGTCCAGCGGCCGGGAGTTGTGCGGAACGTAATCAAGATCGCATTCCGGATCGGCTTCCTCCAGATTCAAGGTGGGAGGAATCACGCTATCCCGCATCGCGAGCAGCGTCGCGGCGATGCCTGCCGCCCCGCAGGCCCCTTGCGGATGCCCGATCATGCTCTTGAGCGACGACCCGGGAATCCTCACGGCGTTTCCGTTAAACGCGAGTTTCATCGCACGGGTTTCGATTCGGTCGTTCAGATCGGTGGAGGTTCCGTGGTAGTTGATGTACCCAACAGCCTCCGGCGGGATTCCGGCCTCATCGAGGGCCAACCCGATGGTCCGCGCCGGTTCTTCGCCGCATTCCTCTAAACGAACCCGATGGTAGGCTTCGCAAGT
>JAOAPQ010000757.1 GCA_025462965.1 Bryobacterales bacterium | reverse complement strand
CGCTCCCCGCGGTCGGCGGCCAGTAACTCGTACCGCTTCAGGAATTTCTCCACCTGAACCACGTAGTAGGCGAGCGATTCCGTCGCTGTATCAATTGCAGTGAGCCCGCCGCCGATGACCACGATCGGCATTCGCACCTGCAGATTGGCAAGCGATTCGAACTTCGCGGCGCCGGTCAACTGCAAGGCCATCAGGAAATCCGAGGCCTGGCGAACGCCGCTCACAAGGCCGTTCTTCATCGGGATTACCGTGGGCCGGCCGGCGCCTGCGCAGAGGGCGATATGGTCGAAGCCCATCTCGAAAGCGGTATCGATGGTGAGCGTGCCGCCGAATCGGACGCCGCCGTACATGCTGAACTCGCCGCGCCGTTCCAGAAGCAGGCGCAGAATCTTCAGAAAGTTCTTATTCCAACGGACGGTGATGCCATATTCCGCCACGCCGCCGAAACCCGCCATGACGCGCTCATCCAGACGCTCATAGATTTCCGTGATGTCGCGCAATGGCTTGAAAGGAACGCGGCGGCCGTGCGGATCCACCCCGGAGATGTCTTTCGGCAACGGTTCGATCTTCAGGCCGTCGACAGCCATCACCGTGTGGCCGTCGTTCATCAGATGATGCGCGAGCGTAAAACCGGCTGGGCCCAGGCCAACCACGAGCACCTTGTAGCCCGTCGCGGGTTTCGGTAACGGACGCGCCAGGTTCAGCGGATTCCAGCGCGTGAGCAGGCTGTAGATCTCGAACCCCCACGGAAGTTCGAGCACGTCTTTCAGCGTTCGCGTTTCCACCTGCGGGATATCGACCGGATCCTGCTTCTGAAAAATACAGGATTTCATGCAGTCATTGCAGATGCGGTGTCCAGTGCCCGCGGCCATCGGATTGTCGATTGTGACAATCGCCAGCGCGCCGATAGGTATCCCCTGCTGCTTGAGCACGTTCATCTCGGAGATCTTCTCTTCCAGGGGACAACCGGCGAGCGGAACACCGAACACGGTCGCCTTGAACGCGCCGCCCTTTTCCTTGAGGCCCGTGGAACAACTGTCTTTGCCCTGGTTGTGGCACTTGATGCAGTAGTGCGCCTGATCGAGCGCACCGGTGAGATCCGTGCCCGGATCGGTCAGCTGGAAGCCTTCGCGATGTCGCCAGTGATCCGGGTTGAACTGGAAGTAATCCAGATTGGCGCTCTTAATGGATTCCACGGGCACTAGGCGCAGTGGGTCCAGCTTGTGAGGTGCCTTGAACAGTACGCCTTTGCGGTGTTTGGCTTTGCCCTGTGGCGAAAGCGTTGCCCAGGCCGCGTATGCCGCCGCGAGGCGCAGGGGCTCTTTGTGTTCGGATTCCGATTCGAGCCAGCGCGAAACATGTTTGGCGAAGCTCATCTCGGTGAGCGGCTCCTGGAGAAATGTTTCGAGTTCCCGGCCGACGGCGAAGCCATCGATCGCGGTTGCCTGCTCCACCGAGACGCCGGTGATTGCTTTGCGCTGAACGAACTTGCGCTTCACGGCAAAGATCGGCGCGAGCTCGTTGTGCCGTTCCTGCAGTTCTTGAAGCTCCGTCTCGATCCCGAAGAGTTCGCCGACGAAGTCGTCAACATGCGGACCGACTTCGATAATGAGCTCAGAGTGCTGCTTTGGCGTTAGCGCGTGGGGCGCCATCCGGGCGTTGAGGAGCCGATCGTGCAGGGCAGGGTCTATCGCGTTCAGACGATCCAGAAAGATGGCGTCAATGCGGACCAGCCCTTCACGCTGGTACAGGTCGGGAAAAGCAAGGCCGAATGGCAGGCGCAAGCCGGAACGGTAACTCATTATGTTAAACGGGTATAAGGCTAAGGGCCTAACCTCTATTGTGCCACGCCGCAGGTTACATCCACATTGATGAAAAATCCCCTCATTATGGGGCGCATCCAAACTTCCAATAGGGCTTCCGGTAACGTTGACTCCGGCGATGTCATCTCTTAGGGTATGAAGATCAAATTTGCTATAGCATTCGCTGTTCTCGGCATGTCCCTCGCGAGCGCCAAGAGCTTTCAGATTACGCTCAGCAGCCCGTCGCAGGCTGGCGCGTTGGACCTGCAGCCCGGTCAATATAATGTTTCGCTCGACGGCTCTAACATGAAGTTCACAGACGTCAACAGCGGTAAATCGGTCGAGACCGGGGTGACCACGCAGAGCGCCGAGAAGAAATTCCAGTCCACCGCTGTCGATTCGCAGCAGGTCAACGGAAAGAACAAGATCCAGGAAATCGATCTGGGCGGCACCGTTACCAAAGTCATCTTCCAGTAATTTCTTCGTGGTGCGGGTGTAAAGCAGGAGAGTTCGATTGGGCCTTAGCTCCGAACAATTCTGTTAACGTTTCGTTGAATTTTCGGGTGGAGTGGCCGGCATGCCGCTGGTCACTCTCCCACGCCACCGGACGCACCTTTTCCGCATTCGGCGGCTGAACCCCCCGCAGCATCCCTCCCTCCAGCCGGGAATATCCCCAATCAGCGCCGTCATACGCCGATTGGACGAAGGAATACAAAACGACCCGGGCGTTTTTTTCTACAATGCTAAACTGGCGGGAGATGACGCGGCGGGCGCAATCGCGCCAAGAGGCTGCTGCGGCGAAAATCAATTCCCACGACGAATGATGCCTAGCAACCCCCATGTTGGAGTGACAAGCCGGGCTCCCCTGTTCCAGCCGAATGCGGCTCAAAATTCCTCAACCGTAATCGTTGACGGCAGATCACATGGCCCATCGTTCGCAATCGGGGCCCTTGTGATGTTCTTCCTTTTCAGTCACGCTTCGGAGTTCATCGATACAACCGGGCGGTTGCATCTGGTGCTGGTTATCGCCGGATTGGGGCTCATGGCGCTGATCGCTGCCGGTACCATCCCCAAGACTCTGGTTTCACCGCCGGCCGTCTGTCTCACCCTTTTGACTGGGTGGCTCATTTTCAGCCTGCCGTTCAGTTCCTGGCGGGGCGGAACCTTCAGCAATCTAGCCGGCATCTGGCTTAAGTCTTACATGGTGTTCTTCCTAGTGGCGGGTCTGATTTTTACGGTCGAACAGTGCCGCAAATCGATGTTCTGGCTCGCCTTAGCCACTGCCAGCGTGATCTATTACGCGTTCAGGTCAGGAGTGAATAGTGCGGAGGACGAGCGGTTCTCCGTCACGTACGGAACTTTGGGCAACTCCAATGACCTGGCCGGATCTCTGCTTATGGGCTTGCCCTTTCTCATCTATGTGGTGACGGACAAACGCCACAACCCGCTCGTGAGGATGCTGTGCGCCGGTTTAACCGCTGTTCTGCTTGTGGTCGTCCTCCGAACGGGTTCACGGGGAGCACTGGTGGCCATCGGCGCGCTGGCCTGCCTGGTGTTCTTGAAAGTGAACGTGGCCAACAAGTTGAAGCTCCTGATCCTCTGCGCCATCATGGCACTCTCGTTTCCCTTGGTGGTTTCGAAGGGTATGCTCACCCGCTACAAGACCATGCTGAAAACGGAATCGAACGCGGCCGTTTCCTCAGAGGTGAGCTCGGCGATCGCTTCCACCAACGCCCGGCGCGAGTTGATGTTGCAGGCGTTGCGGCTGACCGCGCGCCATCCGCTGTTCGGGGTGGGCCTAGGCAATTTCTCCAATCAATCGGCCAGCCTGTTCACCGCAAGGGGCGAGGTGCCGATGTGGTTCACCTGCCACGACATCTTCCTCCTGGTTCTGAGCGAAACCGGCATCCCCGGTTTTCTGCTTTATATGGCTCTGATCGTCGTCAGTTACAAGTCCCTCTTCAGTCTTCAGAGCCAGGCGCGCAACGTTCCGGAACTGGAGGAGGTTGCCCGCATCGCTTTCTGCATCGCGGTTTCGCTCACCGCGTTCCTGATCTGCGGAATTTTCAGCACCAGCGCTTATACTTTCCAACTCCCTATGCTGGCGGGCCTCACGGCAGCCCTGGTACGCGTTTCGACGCCTCTTCTCGAAGCCACCCGGGAAAAGCAAGCTCAGTCGATGACGATCGGGCCGCCATTCTTCCTCCGGGCCGCCGGATCTCGCGTGGCTGCGTCGCCTTCAGCCGTTCCCTTTTAGAGCTATGTGCGGCATTGCAGGGTTCGTCTCGAATTCCGCCTCCACGGACCCCTCCGCCTATCCGCGGCTTGTTCGGAGGATGACTGAGGAGATCGCCCACCGCGGCCCTGATGACACCGGCGTCTTTTGCGACAGTCACGCGGCGCTCGGCCATCGCCGTTTAAGCATCATCGACCTTTCCGCCGGCCGGCAGCCCATGTTCAACGAAGCCGGCAATCTGTCCATCATCTACAACGGCGAGGTCTATAATCATGCTGACCTCCGCCCCGAGCTCGAAGCGAACGGCCACGTCTATCGGTCGCACTGCGATACCGAAACGATTCTGCATGCATATGAGCAATACGGCCCGGATTGCGTCACGCGTTTCCGCGGCATGTTCGCATTCGCCATCTGGGACAGCACTTCACGGACTCTCTTCTGCGCGCGCGACAGGCTTGGCATCAAGCCACTCTACTACTACTCGGACGGCAGCCTTTTCGCCTTCGCTTCCGAGATCAAGGCACTTCTCGCCCATCCTGAGATCTCCGCGCGCTTTGAAGCCTCCCTTCTGCCCGAGTATCTTTCGTTCGGATACACCAGCGGCGAGCATACGCTTTTTCAGGGCATTCGCAAGCTCATGCCGGGCCACACCTTGCGGATTTCGGTCGATGGGTTCCAGCCGGAGATCCGCCAGTACTGGCAACTGCCGGTAACACAGACCCCCATCGAGCGGTCGAGCGAGGAATGGATTGCTGAGTGCCGCCGCCTGCTCGAGGAGTCCGTCCGTCTTCGCCTGATGAGCGACGTGCCGCTCGGGATGTTCCTCAGCGGCGGCCTGGATTCAAGCGCGATCGCCGCAATCATGCAGCGCATGGTCCCGGAGCCTATTAAGACTTTCGCGGTTGGCTATAGCGAAGCGCAGTTCAGCGAGCTTTCGTATGCCCGCGACGTCGCCCGGCGCATTGGCGCCGACCATCGCGAAGTGGTGATCGGCATGGACGAATTCTTTAACACTCTGCCGAACATGATCTGGCACGAAGATGAGCCCGTGAGCTGGCCCTCGAGTGTCTCTCTTTATCACGTGTCGGCGCTCGCCGCTAAGACAGTCAAGGTGGTCCTTACCGGCGAAGGCAGCGATGAACTGTTTGCGGGCTATGGACGCTATCGCTACCAATTGATGAATCACGAACACATGCGCGTTTACGGGCTGGTTCCCGCGGGCGTGCGTTCGTTCATCCGCTCTCAAATAGCGCGCTCGCCGCTACTCGGTGCGAATCTGCGCCGAAAGCTCAAACACACGGTTCTGGGCCGTACGGACGATCTGCAGTCGCTCTACCTCGAAAACTTCTACGGCGCGTTCTCCGCGCACGATGTCGGAGCACTGGTCGGTCCCGGCCATGAATCCGCCGCGGCATATGCCGCGTTTGTCCGGCATTTTGAGGACGTGCCGCACCTCCCTTACCTGGAACGGCTGCTCTACGCGGACAAGAAAACGTATCTGGTCGAGCTCCTGATGAAGCAGGATCAGATGAGCATGGCCGCCTCCATCGAAAGCCGGGTGCCGTTTCTCGACCATCATTTCGTCGAGTTCGCCTCTCAGGTTCCGTCCGGTCTGAAGCTGCGCGGCAAGACCGGCAAATACATCCTGAAGGAAGCCGTAACTGACCTTCTGCCAGCCGCCATCATCCATCGCACCAAAATGGGCTTCCCGACGCCGCTACGCCAGTGGTTGATGGAACCGAAAGCCGCGCACCTTTACGATTTTCTGTTGGAGAAGCAGTCGCTTCTCGGCGAGTACCTGGACGGGGACGAACTTCGGAAGCTTATCTCGCGCCACCGCAGCAGCGCGGAAGACGCAACGGACCGCATCTGGAACCTCTTGAACCTCCAGCTCTGGGGCGACATTTTTCTGAACGGCCGCCGCGACCGCTGGACCGAAGGAATGTTTCCGGCCGTCAAGGCGCAAGTCGCCGTATGAAGATCCTCTGGGTGAAAACTGATTTCCTCCACCCGACCGATCGTGGCGGCCAGATCCGCACTCTGGAAACCCTGCGGCGCCTGCACCAGCGCCACGAAATACATTACGTGGCGTATGACAACCCCGATCAGCCCGAAGGTGTAACGCGCGCTTCCGAATACTGCACACGGGCATACCCTGTCGACCGCCCCATTCCGCGCCGCAATTCACGTGCGTTCTTCGGTCAACTCGCGGCGAATCTGTTCTCGAACCTGCCCCTCGCGGTGGGACGCTATGAATCCGCTGCTATGCGCGCGCAGATCTCCGACTTGCTCGCGGCGCACAACTTCGATAGCGTGGTCTGCGATTTCCTCTCGTCCGCTCCGAATATCCCGGATATCTCGCGATGCGTTCTCTTTCAGCACAACGTGGAAACCATGATCTGGCGGCGCCACGCGGAGCACTCCGGCAACTCGATCCGCCGCGGTTATTTTCGGCTTCAGGCCCGGCGCATGTTCGAATGCGAGCGCCGCGCGTGCCGCGCTGCCAGTCATGTCATCGCCGTGTCACCCAATGACGCGGAACGGATGCGGCAGCTCTTCGACATCGATAGGATCTCCGAAATCGGAACGGGTGTGGACCTCGATTACTTTCGCCGGCCGGAACCTTCGCCCGCGGCGACCGCCGATCTCGTTTTTGTCGGCGCCATGGACTGGCTGCCCAATATCGACGGTGCTCGCTATTTCACCACTCAGGTGCTGCCGATCATACGGCGCTCGCGTCCGCAGACCTCTCTCGTGCTCGCCGGGCGCTCCCCCGTTCCGGAGATTCGCTCGCTGGCTCAGGCCGACCCTCTGATTCAAGTCACGGGGAGTGTTCCCGATATTCGCCCGTATCTCTGGACCTCCGCCGTTTCGATCGTGCCATTGCGCATCGGCGGTGGAACTCGGCTGAAAATCTATGAAGCCATGGCGGCCGGAGTACCGGTGGTGGCGACCGGTGTAGGTGCGGAAGGTCTGGATGTGCGCGATGGAAAGCACATACAACTGGCTGACGATCCCCAGGCCTTCGCTGCCCGTTGTCTGCAGCTCCTCGAGAATCCCGCATTGAACAGTTCCCTCTCCGGGTCCGCGCTCCAGTTGGTTTCTTCGAAATTTTCCTGGGAGCACGTGGCCCGCCAATTCGAAAGCATACTCGAGTCCACATGCAACGCGTGCGCATAACCAAGACTGATATCGCGGCCCTGCTGGTCCTCATCGCCGCGTTTCTTTTCGTCTTCCGCGATCTTCCCTCGCGCCAGCCATATTATTACGATGAATCCGATTACATGATTGCGGGCAGCCGCGGCATTGTCGCGAATGCCCTCGAACAGCCATCCATGTCGATCGTGGAGTTCCTGCAGACCGGCCTCAACATCGGAATGAAAGCGGCTCGCCGCACCGGTCTCTCCGAGTTGGTGCGCGGGCGAAAGGACATCACTTTCTACCGCCACTACCACGGGCCCCTCTACTACTATTGGCTCGCCGCCATCGGCCCGCTCGTACACCAGAGCGAGTACCCGATGCGCTTCTCCGGCCTGGTGATCCATGTTGCTACGTTTTGTGTCATCTATATCGGCGTTCTCCTGCTCACTGGGGCGCGGCTCGCCGCGTTGATTTCGTCGTTCCTGTTCCTGTTCGGGCAAGCGAACATTGGAACCGATACGCAGATCAGTCCCCATATCATGTATGTGTTCTTTACGGTCCTGACCCTGCTTCTCTTTGCCGGCTATCTGGAAACGGGATCGCGCCGCCTATGGTATTTCTCCGTAGCCGCATTCACGGGTGCGTTCTGTAGTATCGATTACGCTATACTTCTTTTGATTACTTTTGGCGTCTGCTTCTTTGCCCTGCCGGAACGTCGCCCGGCTGCGGCGACCCTGCTCCGCTCGGCAGGCCTCTTTCTCTGCCTGCTACTCATTCTGTGGCCCATGGGACTCATCGAGCTGTCCGCCATCAAAGGATATTTTTTTATCGCGTACCTGGCAATGCAACGCAAAGGCTCTTATGGCGACGACGGCCCGTTTGGGGTTTGGCTGCGGCGCTTCGCGGCCGCGCCGGTCGAATACTCCCTGGATCTCGCGGCCCTGTTCACCTGTATGGCCATGTGGCGCGCCGCGGCCCTCCGCCGGTTCAGACCGGTGCTCCTGCCGTGCCTCGTTTACGCAGCGTTGATGCTGCTCACCACACTGAAAAATACTTCGATGAATCCAACCTATGTGGCGTCCATTCTGCCGCCGCTCGCCGTAGTAACCGGCATCGTGTTCTTTGCGCTCACCTCTACTCAGCCTCAGCTCCTCCGCGTCTCTGCGGCTGCCCTTCTCCTGGTTGCCATCGCGCTCGGAGGGTACACGGTGCTGGAGCGTCAGCGCGCCAGGGCCGCCGGGTCCTCGCCCGATCGGAACGTCATCGCTGCAATCCGCGATGCCGGTCTCGAGCGCTCGACTTTACTCGTTCCCTACGAGCAGATCCCGACCCTTTCCTTCTATTTTCCGGAGCTTACCCTGCATCCTTACCTGGACGCCGACGGCTCGGCTTCTATCGTAGAGAAGCTCCGCGATTGCGACGCGCAAGGCTTTCTCTACAAGAGCCGTCCAGGCGCTAGCGATCTGCCGCAAATACTGGTTCAGAAATTCCACGTTCGATTACCGCCCGTGGAGGCGACACCCGGAGAGACGCTTTACCGCATTGATGGCCGAACTTAGTATCTTCGCTTGCGTGGTGTTCGCAGCGAGCCTGGGGGCAATCCTCTACGTACTCGCAATATACCCCCTGTTGCTTCATCGCGCTGCGTGCCGTCAAGGCCGCGAGATCCAACGAGACACCGTGCTTCGCAGCATTTCCGTAATCATCGCGGTTCGCAACGGCGCTAAGTTTATAGGCGAAAAGCTTCGCTCGCTGCTCTCCGCCAACTACCCCCGAGAATTGATGCAGGTCATCGTCGTCTCCGACGGTTCGGACGACGGGACGGATGAAATTGTCCGCAGCTTCGCGTCGGAAGGCATCGCATTCTATCGCATCCCACGAGCCGGCAAGCCTACGGCCTTAAACACCGGCATCTCTCATGCCACGGGTGAGATCCTGATTCTTACCGATGTCCGCCAGACGCTCGATCCGGACAGCATCCGGAACGTCGTAAGCTGCTTTGCCGACCCTGTCGTCGGTGTCGTTAGCGGCGAACTCCTCATCCGCCCCGGTATGAGCCGCGAGGAAGCGGACACCGGGCTTTATTGGAAGTACGAGGTCTTCATCCGCAAGCAGATGAGCCGCATCGATTCCACCTTCGGGGCGAACGGACCCTTTTATGGCATGCGCCGCTGCCTCGCTGTGCGTATCCCCGAAGACACGCTGCTGGACGACGTCTATTTGCCGCTTTCGGCATTCTTCCGGGGCTATCGCATGATTCTCGACGACTCCGCCAGATCCTACGATTACCCGACGAGCCTCACGTCCGAGTTCCATCGCAAGCTTCGGACGCAGGCGGGGCTATACCAGATTCTGCGAACGTATCCGGAACTGCTTTCATCGAGGAATCGAATGCGCATTCATTTCCTCTCAGCGAAGTTCGGCCGCCTGATGATTCCCTTCTTCCTGATTCTGATGGCCGTCTCCACGTTTGGCTTGCCAGCCCAAGCCATGCGTGTCGCGCTCGTGTGCCAGATTGTCTTCTATCTGTTCGCGGCGCTGGATAGCTGGATTCCGCAGGACTCGGCCATCAAGGTCGTGTCTTCGCCAATCCGGACTTTCGTGGTGCTCATGGGCGCCGCGCTGTTGGGCCTGTCGGTCTTCTTCGTTCCGCCGCAAAAGCTGTGGAAGCAGACCAAAGTCCGCCTGTAACAGGGATTCCGCCGCCTTACTGGACCGCCACCGTCGGCGCGAAGATCTGGTGCAGCAGCGGTACGTCCACGAACAGCAGGAACACCATCACCACGGAGCAGGCGATCACCGCGGCCATCAACCCCGGCTCCCGATACAGGCCTTCCGGAGCCTGAACCGCGCTGTCCTTTTTAAACGAGAGCGAGAGATACTGCGCCATCACCAGCGCCACTAGCGGAAAGGCCAGGATCAACTCCAGCCGGTACCGCACAATGAACGCTCCGAAGAACAGCATCGCTTGCGCGGCATAGAACATGATCGATACCAGCAGCCGCTCTTCCGTGTAATAGCGGAACGATTTCCGGTAAGCGGCGCTTCGCACAGCGTCGCCGATGTCCCGGTACTCCGCATACCGCTTGAGCCCCATGAAGTAGCAGCCCACCATCCAGTAGCTGATCAGGAGCGAGACCGGCGGCACGGCCGCGGTTCCCGTCATGTACCAACCCGCCAGCATGCGTAGCGGATTATTTATCGATTCCGAAAGTACATCCAGATACGGTACATCCTTGCTTCGCAGCGGCGGAATGTTGTAAATGCAGCCCATTACCCAAAGCGTAAGCATCGTCCCCGCGAACGGGATGGACACCCGCAGGCTTAGCACCAACCCCACCAACATCAGCGCGATCCACTCGACATAGGCCAGCGGTATGCTCACCTTGCCCGAAGGCACCGGCCGGCTGAACTTTACCGGATGCTTCAGGTCGGAAGGCGCGTCCAGCACCTCGTTGATCACGTAGTTGCTCGAAGCGATAAGGCACACCGCAGCGAAGCCGATGAGAACTTTCACCCAATCGAGCGACGACCATTTGTCGTGCTCGAGCGACATCACGACAATGATGCCCGGCAGCACGAAAACGTTTTTAACCCAGTGGTCGGCGCGCGCGATTTGCACGTGGCCCATCAGAGTGGGCCTGGCTGTCATCTCTAGGTTTCCGGCCATGAACTCCCGATCATCGCATAGTGCCCTTACAATGAAGTTTCTACCTTATGGCGACCACCACGATCCTGACTGGAATACTACTGATTGCGCTCGGCTTGGGCAGTTACGTCGGTACCGGTAGCGAACACAAGACCGCGCTGATCCCCGCTGCATTCGGATTGCCGATCCTGATTCTCGGCTTTCTTGCGCGCAATCCCGCCCGCCGCGCGCTCACCATGCACATCGCAGTCACCGTGGGTTTGCTCGGCTTCCTTGGGAGCCTGGTCAGTTTCGTGAAAGGCGTAACCGGGGAAGCTCTGCAGTCCCGTCCTGTAGCCGTCTACGCGCAGGGCGCCATGGTTCTCGTGACCGGCATTTTCGTCGCCATGTGCGTCAACTCGTTCATTCAGGCGCGCCGCTCCCGGGCGAGCTAACAGCCCTAAGCCATAACTCCACCAGCTTCATTTCTTTCGGCGGCACGATCCCGGCTCCCACCAGGGCGTCGTAACACTTCCACAGATTGTCTCCGGTCGCCGCGGGATCCGAAGAAAGCGATAGCGAGTTAAGAATCTCGATAATCTTCGTGTTATTCAGGTAGCCCGGAACCTCATCCGCGAAGTCGCGGATCAGGGAATGCTGGTTGCGCTCCTGAAATACAGTGGCATCCCGGAAGGCGATACTCTTATCCATCGCATACAAACAAACTTCCGCGATGAATGACCGCCATATATCCGTCATGCGGAAACTCACGTACGCCGGCAGATAGAGCAGCGGATAGGCTTCCGGCCAGAAGATGGTGTTCTGCGAGTTGAACGGGCAGTAAGTGCCTTTCGACAGGACTACCGTGTTCGACTGAAATTTGGTTTGCGCCTCGATGGTCAGCCGGTATACCGCGTCGACATCCGGGTCGCCATCCGCCAGGTATTGTTGCACCGGACAATCGAACGTCGCCGCTTCGCCCAACTCGCTCTTCGCCTTCAGGCTCTCGGTAATCAGCTCCAGAGGAAACCCGCGGGGCCAGATTTTGTCGCCGGTGAAATGGGTGTAGACGTTCTCCCATCCGGTTTTCAGTGCGCGGCGTCCCTGTACTTCCCGCGAGACCCCCTGGAGAAACGAATCGTAAGGGATATTGTCATCGTCCGTCTCCGCTATTAATTCCGCGCCCTGGCCGATGGCCCATAGATAGCCGACGTTCTTGCGGGCGTAATGATTGAACGGGCATTCCGCGGCGAACTCGCCTCCTGTCTGCAACTGCTCGGCGGCGGATACGAATTTCACGCCCGGCCACGCCCAGTCCGCTGGCGTCTTCCGGTCTCCAATGACCAGGAAGGTCCAATCCTGGCAAGTACTCGCGATCTTCCGGATCGCTTCCGTCGGCTGATTGATCGTCGTAATGACGATCGTCTTGTGATCTCGCGTCAAGTCTCTCCCATGGTACAGGAGAAGAAAGTTTGCTTCCGGGCACTCTCTTGGCAACCGGATATGCACGCCGTATTGCTCTGTCTTGTCCTGGCCCAGACAACCGCGCCTGATTACGACTCGCTCACGCGGGCTTACGATGCGTTGCGGAGCAAGTCATACGATCTGGCCATTCGCGAATTTGAAGCCGCCATCCACGCCGATCCGAGCCGCGCATCCACCCATAAAGATCTCGCTTACACATACCTGAAGGTCGGCGGAAACGATGCCGCGCGCGAGCACTTCCGCCAGGCTATGGAGTTAAATCCCTCCGATTCCCACGTCGCGCTGGAGTACGCCTTTCTGAGTTTCGAGTCGAACGACGATCCCGTTCCTTCCAAAGCCATCGCCCGCCGCATCTTCGACCGCATCCGCAAGCAGGGTGATGCGACTGCCGAGCAGGCCTTCCGGAACATCGACGGTCCGCTCGCGAGCGGCATTGAAAGGTGGAAGGCGGCCCTCGCCGCTGCGCCCGCAACTTCCAGCGCCCACTATGAGCTCGCTCAGCTAGCCGAGCAGCGCGATGAGCTGGAACTCGCGGAAGCGCATTACCTGGCCGCCTGGACCATGCTGCCCGCGCGCAAGGTTGTACTCCTCGACCTGGGTCGCGTCCGCAGGAATCTCAACCGGCCCGACGACGCGACAGCGGCGCTGCTGGCTGCGTCGCGCGGCGGCGAACCGCGCGCCGCCGAAAAAGCTCGCGAGCTTCTACCCGAGCGTTACCCTTACGTCTACGAATTCCGCGGGGCGCTAGGCCTCGACCCTTCCAACACGGAGCTCCACCGCGAACTGGCTTACCTTCTGCTCAGCATGAACCAGAAGGTTGACGCTGAACTGGAATTTCGTAAGATCACATCCTCCACTCCTGACGATCTGCTCTCGGCCGCGCAGCTTGGCTTCCTCTACCTGGCGCGCAAAGACAAAGCGGCCGCGATGCCCCTCCTCCAGCGGGTGCTGGCGGGCAATGATGCCGAGTTGGCGAACCGGGTCCGCGTGGCACTGGATCTACCGCCCGATCCAAAAAGCCCCGCGCTGGCCCCGGATTCCGATGCGCGTGTCATGGCGGAGAGGAGTATCAAAGCCGGTTATCTGAAAGACGCGCTCAAGTACCTCAGAATCGCGCAGGAGTCCGATCCGGTGGATTTCAATGTCATGCTCAAACTCGGCTGGACGTACAACATGTTGCACGACGACCGGAATGCGATTCGCTGGTTCGCCCTCGCGCGCCAGAGCGATGATCCGGCAATTGCGGATGAAGCGGCGCGCGCCTACAACGCGCTTCGTCCCGCGCTGGCCCGCATCCGCACGACGGCCTGGCTCTTCCCGTTTTATTCCAGCCGCTGGCACGACGCGTTCGGGTACGGTCAGGTCAAGACGGAACTCCGGCTCGACGGTATTCCTATACGCCCATATGTATCCGTGCGCTTCGTAGGTGATAGTGGCCCGGTACCCAAGTCGCTCTCCGAAAAGTCGTTTATCCTCGCCGTGGGGGCTGTTTCGCAGTGGCACGGCGTCACTGCATGGGGCGAGGCAGGAAGCGCGATCAGCTATGCCGGAAGGCGGGCCCAACCCGACTACCGCGGCGGACTCTCATGGGCACACGGGTGGGGAAGCCTGATGTCTTCCGAATCTCCCGGGTGGTTCGCTGAAACGAATGCCGATGAGGTTTTTGTCAGCCGGTTCAATAACGATCTGCTCACGTATTCCCAGACCCGCGCCGGTTACACCTACCGGCCCTTCCAATTTCTTGTGAACGCGAACGCCACGATCGATATCCAGCACCAGTATTGGGCGAACTTCGTCGAGGCGGGACCCGGCGTACGCTTCCACATTCCGAACACCCCGGAAGCGCTGCTATTCTCCGTTAGCGCTTTGCGCGGGGCTTACCTGGTAAACGCCGGCAATCCACGCCGGCCCAACTTCTATGACCTTCGCGCCGGTTTCTGGTATGCGGTTACTCATTAGCCTGCTCTTAGCCGGCCCTCTCGTTGCCCAGCCCGGCGGGTTCGGCGGCTTCTCGGTCATCGGGCGGGATCCCGGCTCATGGCCGCGCATTCTTTCAAGCATCGGCCTGCATTCCGCTCCGCCGGCGGAGGCGTCGGTATTCGTGGCGCGCCCTGGCTCGCCCATATCCTCTGGCTGGGACCAGAGGGTGGAAGCAGGCGGATTTCTGATACTCGAGGGCGATTCTCCCCTCGCGCGCAGCTTCGGTTTCCGCGCGAGCCTGCAGACCACTCAGCTGGCCACGCTCATCGACCTCCATCGGCCCGCACTCCCGCTCATCTTCCAAAAGGAAGTAGAAGTTCCAAGGTTCACACTGCCCGACCAAGCGCGAATCTTTACGCGCGAGCGCTGGACCAACGCTGCGGCCGTCGCGGGCTTTCGGCGCGGGCGCGGAGCCGTGCTTTGGGTAATTGCGAACCCCGGGCCGCAAGGGTACGAGCGTTTTCCGTTCCTCCCGCAAGCAATGGCAGATCTCGGGTTCGAGGCGCCCTTCCGCTCTAATCGCACGTGGGCGTTCTTCGATTACTCCTACCGCGCGCGTGTGGATCTCGATTACTTCGCGGCGAAGTGGCGGGCCGCCGGAATCAGCAGCCTGCACGTCGCTTCATGGCACTTTTACGATTCCGATCCAGCGCGCGATGACTACTTGAAGCATTTGATTGAAGCTTGCCACCGCGAAGGAATACTGGTGTACGCATGGCTCGAGCTTCCCCATGTGAGCGAGAAGTTCTGGACCGGTCATCCGGAATGGCGTGAGAAGACGGCCGTTCTGCAGGATGCGCAACTCGACTGGCGCAAGC
>JAOAPQ010000744.1 GCA_025462965.1 Bryobacterales bacterium | reverse complement strand
CAAGTCGCCAACAATGCCGCTGCCGCGCATCCGGATCTCGTCATACACGTGGGCGATTACCTCTATCGCGAGAAGAATTGCGACGGCGTAAAGAATTGCCCGGGAGGTCCCGCCGGAGACATGATGGCGACCTGGGAAGCGGATTTCTTTACACCCGCGCGCAAGCTGTTGCGCGCCGCTCCCTGGGTCTTTGTACGCGGCAATCACGAGACCTGCGTTCGCGCCGGGGATGGCTGGTTCAGCCTCCTGGATCCGCGAACTGTTTCCGGCTGCCAGGAGTTCACGCAGCCGTACCTGGTTCAGGCCGGCGCGCTGCGACTTGCGGTCGTCGACGATTCCACCGCTACCGATGCGCGGTGTGCTCCCGGCGAAGCGAAATGCGCAACCCAGTTCGCCCGCGAGGTAGAGGAATACGCCCGTCAGTTCCAGACCATTTCCAGCTGGGGCGTGGACCATGCATGGTTGCTTTCCCATCGGCCGGTTTGGTCCGTGAAACGCGGCGATGAGGGTGCGCAAGTGCTCAATGCAGCGCTGGAAGCTGCATGGGCGAAACAACGTCCTTCCGGCGTGGATCTATTGCTCGCCGGACACACGCACGTGTTTGAGGCGATCGGGTTCGCTCCCGAGTCTGGGCACGCCACGCAATTGGTCGTCGGAAATAGCGGTACAAAGCTTGCGCCGCCACTCAAGTTCGATCCGAAAGACGCGGAGGTCGTTCACGCGCAGATTCGTGAGTTTCAGAAGATTCAGGATTTCGGGTTCACTACGCTTCAGCCCGAAGGCGATTCGTGGCGCGCGGAGGCGCATGACCGCGACGGCAAGGTCCACGTGCGGTGCTCGGTCCCTATGAACCCCGGCCGTTGCGCCGATGAAGGAAAATAGTTGTCGTGATATCAAGGCATGTCTAAGACAAGCGGTGTCCACGTCTGGCTCGCTCTCATGAAGACCCACCAGGCCGTCCAGAAGCGAGCGGAGAAAAGCATCGCGGATACGGGATTGTGTTTCACGGATTTTCGGATTCTCGAGATCCTGGAGCATAAGGGTTCGCTCCCTGTAAACACCGTCGGCGCTCGGACGAACCTGACAAGCGGGTCCGCAACAACAGCCATTGACCGTCTGCAAACGCGTGGCCTGGTGGAGCGCGTGACCGATCCGCAAGACCGGCGAGCCCGGATTGTGCGGCTGACCGATGCCGGAACCAAGCTCATCGAGAAGGTCTTCGCCAAGCACGCCAAGGCCATGGAAAAGACGGCCACCGGTCTGAATCTTCGCGAAAGGAGCGAATTGATCGGCTTCCTCAAGAAGTTGGGTTCGAGCGCAAGAAAGGAGTGAGAGACGTTTTCGCTCCATCACGTGATCTCTTCCAAGAACTCGGTCAAAGGAATTTGAAATTTGCGTGACAATGTGCGCGTGGTGCTGTGCCAGCCGCGCAATCCACTGAACATTGGCGCCGCGGCGCGCGCCATCAGCAACTTTGGGTGTTCCGTGCTGCGGCTCGTCGATCCGTTCGATCTCGCATTCCGTGAGGCGGTCTCCGCGGTCGGCGGAGCCCCGGTGCTGCGTGCGGCGGAGGTATTCGGCACAGTCGCGGAAGCTGTCGCCGATTGCTCGCTGGTGGTGGGCACCACTGCCGTGGGTCATCGCGAACTTCAACATCCGATTCAACGCCTGGAAGCAGCGGGGCCGGTCCTGCGCGCGGCTGCGTCGAGCGCCCCTGTCGCCATCCTGTTTGGGTCCGAGAAATTCGGGCTGACCAATGACGAGATGAGTCACTGCCATTGGCTGATGCGGATCCCGACCTCCGACCAGACACCCTCGATGAATCTCGGACAGGCGGTGGCGGTTTGTTTGTACGAAATTGTGCGGGAATCGAGCGTTGCCATGCGTGTGCCGGTCCACAAGGCAGTGCGCGCCGCGGACTCGGAACAGATGACGCAGATGCTGCTCGCGGTTCTCGACGAAAGCGGCTACACGAACCGGATCGTAGCCACCTCTACCGAACGCAAAGTACGGCGCTTCCTAAGGCGGGTGAACTTTGCGGCTCGCGACGCACCGCTCATACTGGGAATCCTGCGGCAAATCCTCTGGAAGTTTCGGGCGGAAAGGACCGAACCCGCGGAGTGACGATTCTCTCCAGCGAGCAAGCACTGTCCGATTTTGTGGCAGCCTTCGAAAATGGCAGTTTTTCCGGTACCCAGTTTCGTCACGCCGAACACCTGGCAGTGGCCGCCTGCTATCTGCTGGAATCGGGCGACGAGGCGACCGCGCGCATCCGCACCAATATCCGCCGCTACAACGAGTCGCAAGGCGGAAAGAACACGGACGATTCCGGATATCACGAGACGCTCACGATCTTCTGGCTCGCAATCGTTCGCGCCAATCTCCCCTCGGGCGTGCCGCGCCTTGATGCCGTGCGCGCTATTGTGGAAGGCTTCGCGCCTCGAAGGGATCTGTTTCGCGAGTACTACAGCTTCGATGTCGTCAAATCCAGGGAGGCGAGGTTATCGTGGGTTTCTCCTGATCTTCCTGGTCCTGCCGGCGCTTTTTCGGCGCCGGCTTGGGAGAAGATCCAAACGTAAGCGTCACATCGACGACGTGGGTGATGTCGTCGGTCTTCGTGGTGGCCTTGGTCGACCCTAACCCATCGAACATTCCGTCCTCGCGAATGCGCTGCAGGAAGTAGTCCGGATACTTCGAGTTGAACGGCTTACCTTCCTGGATGCCCCAAAGCTTGCGAACCACGGGCTCGCCGTTCAGATCCAACCCTGCGATGGTCAGCTTGCCCATGGTGAAGAGTGGACCCTGTTCCAGCTGCAGGACCACATCGACGGCGTGCTCCTTGTCGTCGACGACGCGATCGGTGGAACCCCGAACTTCCATATACCCCTCTCGCTTCAACTCCGTCTTCACGCGGTCCAGACCCTGGTTGACGTCGTCGAAATTCGCCAGGCTGCCGGTCTTGAGCTTGGCATTTCCAAGCAGCTCCGGCGCGGCGCCCGTGATGGTCACCTTCCTCAGCTTGTAGGGCACGCCCTCTTCAACGGTGACGTGTACCACCACGCCCTTGATCTTCGGATCGGGCTCCGTGGTGAACATAGGAAACTTCACCCGGATCAATCCCTTGGCGTCGTAGAGCGGCCGGATCTGGTTATCCAGCAGGGCGCGAAAGTGGTCGCGCGTGAAGGGCGTCCCAAACGCCACATCATTGATGGCGTTCTGCAGCGTGATCGTGGAAATCTCCTTATTCCCGCTGAAGGTTACGTGCGATACGGGAGGCAGGCCGTCGGCGGAACGGAACAGGATCTTGAACTCGTCTTTCCCCGTGGGAATCACTTCCCCGACGATGCGAACGGGTTTGTCTTGCGCCGCTAGAAACTCCTCGATCAGCCGCTTGTAATACTCAACCACCGCTTTCGTTCCCGGCAACATGGGACTGTAAAGCGGGTTCTTCGATTTCAGGAACGCCTCGATTTCGGGTGTGGGCGCTCCCAGGCTCTCAAACTGCACCGGGAAGCGGCCGGCTATCTCTACGATGTCGAAGTTGGCCGCATACCCCTGGCCTCCCGGACCGGGTCCGAACTGGTAGCCGACGGTCTCAAACATGCCGGTGGCGAGAATCTTATCGCGCGCCGCGTCAAATTCGGGCTTCGCCACCTGCTGCCCCAGTTGAAGGCCGGAAACCGCGAGGATTTGTTCCCGTGTGTAAGCGCGGTTGCCGCGAACGGTAAGGGAACGGAGAGCGAACTTACGTTCCACAGCCTGCTGCTGGCCGGTCAGGGCAGCGCAAATGATAAGCGTAAGCGAAAGAATTCGGAACGGCATGCGGGCGGGCTAATAACCTGTCCTACTGTAGAATAACAACTAGTGACATACGATCTGATTGTGATTGGAAGCGGGCCCGGCGGCTACTCCGCGGCTGTCCGCGCTGGCCAGTATGGACTCAAGACCGCTATCGTTGAAAAGGATCCTAAACTCGGCGGCACATGCCTCCTTGTGGGCTGCATTCCCACTAAGTCGCTGCTGCACACGGCTGACGTCTGGAATTACTTTCAACATGCCGAGGACGAGGGGATCAGCTGCCAGAATCCCGTATTGAATTTCGCCAAGGCCATCGACCGAAAGAACGGAATCGTCAACAAACATTCCAAAGGCATCGAGTTCTTGATGAAGAAGAACAAGGTCCAGGTAATTAAAGGCTTTGCGACCTTGAAAGGCGCCGGCAAAGTCGAGATCAAGACGGACAAAGGCACAGAAGTCCACGAAGCGAAGAATATCCTGATCGCTACCGGTTCGACGGCGCGGATGCTTCCCGGGTTGCAGCCCGATCCGGAATTTATTCTCACCAATATCGAGATTTTGAACCTTACGAAAGTGCCGAAATCGCTTGCAATTATCGGTGCGGGAGCGGTTGGCGTGGAGTTCGCGTCCATGTTCAGGCGCTTCGGCTCGGATGTAAGCATTTTCGAAATGCTGCCTCGCGTGGTGCCGGTGGAAGACGAAGAAGTTTCAAAGGAGCTCGAGCGCGTTTTCAAGAAACAGAAGATCCGCATCGAAACCGGCGTCAAGGCCGAGGATATTCGCAAGACGGACTCGGGCGTTCAGATGAAGGTGACGTTTCAGGACGGCAAGACAGAGCAGGTGACGGCGGAGAAGCTGTTGGTGGCCGTAGGCCGCGCGCCGAATACGGCCGGCATGGGGCTGGAGAATACCAAGGTGGAAGTGGATCGCGGGTTCATCAAGACCAACGAGTACCAAGAAACCGCCGAACCGAACGTTTACGCCATTGGCGATGTCGTAGCCGGGACTCCGCAGCTGGCGCACGTAGCAACCGCACAAGGCATGGTGGCGGTAGCCAGGATGGCGGGCAAACCCGCGATTCCGATCCGCCGCAACCGGATCCCCGGCGCGACATATACGGAGCCCGGCATCGGCAGCGTTGGCCTCACGGAAACGCAGGCGAAGGAAAAAGGCCACAAGGTAAAAATAGGGAAGTTCCCCTTTGTAGCGAACAGCAAGGCTACCATCCTGGGCAGCCACGACGGGTTCGTCAAGGTCGTGGCGGACGAGCAGCACGGCGAGATCCTGGGCGTGCATATCATCGGCCCGCAGGCGTTTGAGTTGATAGCCGAGGCCGTCACGGCAATGGAAGCGGAGGCGACGGTGGAGACCATGATGAGCACGATCCACGCGCATCCAACGATTTACGAAGCTGTCGGCGAAGCCTTCAATAATGTCTACGGCCTCGCCATTAATGCCTAGACTGTTGGAAATCCGCGATCTGGGATCCATGGATTGGGTTCGTTCGGCGGAACTGCAGGAACGGCTGGCCGGGCAGCGTAAGGCGGGGCTGATTCCCGACCAGATACTGTTTGTCGAGCATCCGCACGTAATCACGCTTGGGCGCAACGCACACAGGGAAAACCTTCTGGCCGGCGAAGAGATGCTGAGCCGCGCGGGAGTCGCGCTCCATGAGACGAATCGCGGCGGGGATGTGACGTATCATGGTCCCGGGCAGGTGGTCGGCTACCCGATTCTGGATCTTAATGAATGGAAGCGCGATGTACATCTTTACGTCCGGGCCGTTGAGCAGGCAATCATCGATACCTTGGACGAGTTCGGCATCCAGTCAGGCCGCGTTGAGGGTCTTACCGGCGTCTGGACCGGCGGAGCGAAGATCGCCGCGATCGGAGTACATCTAAGCCGGTGGGTTACTTCACACGGCTTCGCGCTGAACGTGGACACCGATCTTTCTTATTTTCAGTACATTGTGCCGTGCGGCCTGGCGAAGCCCGTAACGTCTATGCGGGCGTTGGGGATTGCGGCGGGACGCGGTGAAGTGATCAGCCGGCTCAGCCGGCATTTTGCGAAAATTTTCAACCGGGAGAGCGTGACGTATGGACGTAGTGATGCCGCAGATGGGCGAGAGTATCGTCGAGGGAACGTTGACGAAATGGCTGAAGAAGCCGGGCGATACGGTGGAGCGGGACGAACCGCTATTTGAGATTTCAACCGACAAGGTCGATACGGAGATCCCGTCGCCGACTGCCGGTACCTTGACAGATGTGCTCGTGCAGGAAGGCCAGACGGTCGGCATCAACACCGTCGTGGCGCGCATCGGTGAGAACGGTGGCGGAGCAGGTTCGGCGCCCGCTACGAACCCGGTGGCTGAGCCGGTCGCGAAGGCGGCCGAACCCGATCCGGCAGTCGCGGCATCTGCCGCCCCAGGACCCGCTGTTGAGCCCGAACCGGCGCTGAAGGAAGACGCAGCGGTTGAGCCGGCCGGCCCCCTCTCGCCGCTGGTGCGCAAAATGGCGCGCGAGAACTCGATCGATCTCAGCAAGGTAGCGGGCAGCGGCGCGGGCGGCCGCATCACGAAGCAGGATCTCGAAACTCACCTGAGCCAGAAGGCCGCGCCCCTCGCCGAAGCTCCGAGACAAACCGCGGCAGTGCCCGTACAGGCTCCTCCCCCGGCTCCCAAGCCGGCCCCGGAAGCTCCACCAAGGCCTGCAGGCCAGGCAAAGGCGCGCATCGAGCCGCTCAGCACCATGCGGCAGAAAATCGCCGAGCACATGATCATGAGCCAGGCGACATCGGCGCATGTTACCACTGTTCACAAGGTCGACATGACCAAGGTCGCCAAAATGCGCGCGAAGCATAAGGCGGATTTCGCGTCCCGGTACGGTATGTCGCTCACGTTCCTCCCATTTGTAACCCGCGCCACGGTGGAGGCGTTACGGGAGTTTCCACTCCTCAACGCTTCTATTGAGGGGACCAATATCATCTACCACAATGAGATCAATGTCGGGATCGCGGTATCGCTCGAGAACGGCTTGATTGTGCCTGTCATCCGTCAAGCGGACGAGAAGAACGTTCTCGGTCTCCAGCGCTCGATTGTCGATCTGGCTGCGCGCGCGCGTTCACGACAATTGAAGCCCGATGAGGTGCAGGGCGGAACATTCTCGATCTCCAATTTCGGCAGTTTCGGGAGCGTGTTCGCGACGCCGGTTATCAATCAGCCGCAGGTCGCCATTCTGGGCGTCGGCGCGGTGGAGAAGGTGCCTGTCGTGGTAGACGACGCGATTGCGATTCGCAGCGTCATGTATCTCTCGCTGAGCTTTGACCACCGTCTGATCGATGGGGCGTTGGGCGATCAGTTCACGAGCAAGGTCAAGTCGGTTCTGGAGGGTTGGTCCGAAGAGGTGCTGTAGTTGATTGACCAGATTTTTGTCGATTATTCGATTCAGAAGCTCAAACAGGCGTCGAGTAGAGTCGACGCCTGCCTCGAGAAGCTGAATGAACAGCAGGTCTGGGCCAGGGGCGGCGACAACGAGAACACCGTTGGTAATTTGGCGCTCCATCTCTGCGGGAACGTCCGCCAGTGGATCGTTTCGGGAATCGGCGGCGCTTCGTATGCACGGGATCGTGATGCTGAGTTTGCAGCATCCGGCGGTGTGAGTATTTCGAAGCTTCGGGGGCTGCTGGGGAATACGGTCGAAGAAGGGATCGGCGTGATTCGGGCGCAAACCGCGGAGTCACTGGCGCGCCGCATCGAAGTGCAGAAGTACGACGTAACTGTACTGGAAGCGATCTATCACGTGGTGGAGCATTTCGCCGGACACGCCGGGCAGATTATCTTCGTTACCAAGATGATGACGGGGGAGGATCTGGGGTTCTACCAGCACCTCAAGTATCATGCCCACGAAGAACGCACGCCTTAATGGTGGGCCCTGAAGGATTTGAACCTTCGACCAACGGATTATGAGTCCGCGGCTCTAACCGCTGAGCTAAGGGCCCGCCTTGACCTATTGTAAAGCAGCTGTCCGGCGACGGGCTTCAAAAACCGAAAACGTCGCCGTGCGCGTTGTAAACTTGACTTGCCTTGCCACGAGCGCTGACCAAACCTTTCCGCATATCGCTCGCCGTAGCCGGCATTACCACGCTTGGCTTTGCTTCATGGTGGTCGTTCCGGGTTGCCCAGGCGGATCTGCTGCAGACGCACCCAACTCTCGCGGATGCCCGTCGCGCCGTGCTGCTAACCCCGACTAGCGCCGCAGCTCACTACAACGCCGCTACCGTTTACGCCGCACTAGACCCACTGATCAACCGCGACGATGCCGAACTCCAAGCCACGGTGTCCTTGAACCCTCGCGACTCCGCCGCATGGATGGCTTGGGGGCTCAAGTCCGAGATGGAAGGCGACAACGCGCATGCCGAGCAGTACCTTCTTGAAGCCGCGCGTATCGACCATATGTTCAAACCCGCCTGGTCACTTGCGAATTTCTATGCCCGCACGGGCCAGACGGAAAAATTCTGGCCCTGGATCCGCAAGTGCGTCGAGCTGCTGGAGCACCGAAATGGAGAACAATGGACTTATGATCCCAACCCAGTGTTCGCGCTCTGCTGGAACGTAACCACCGATGCGGCAGCGATCGAACGCCTCGCCATTCCGCCGAAGGCATTTATTCTCGATCGATACGTCTCCTACCTGGTGGCTTTCGATCACCTCGATGCGGCGCGGTCTACCGCGTCGCGCCTGTACCCGCTGGCCGGTTCACAGGATCTTCCTTTTCTCTACGCACTCTGCGATGCTCTTCTCTGGCGCGGCCGCGGTTCGGACGCTGTCGTTGTCTGGAATTCCTTGATTGCCGCCCGGCTGCTTCCCTACCAGCCACTCGATGCATCCCGTGGCAAGTCGCTGACGAACGCGGATTTCGGCTCAGAGCCTACCGGTCATGGGTTCGATTGGCAGTTCCCGAGACCGGCCGACGTTTACGAGCGCTATTCGGGTTCCTCGCGCACCGTGCGGTTTGATATCAATGGAGAGGAGCCGGAAAACTGCGAACTGGCGGGTGAGGCCGCTCCGCTACTACCGGGTCGGCGCTACAGGTTCAAATTCCGCTATCGGACGACCGGCATGAGCGGAAAACCCGGCCTGCACTGGAACGTATCCAACTCTGTCACGCACAAGGATTCCGCGGTTCTTCCCCCCTTTAATGCTCGCGATGAGGAAGGGGAGGAAGCTTTCGACTTTGAGACACCCCAGGATCTCACGCTTGGGCGATTTGCCCTGCGGTACGACCGCCAACCTGGAACCACACGTCCAAGAGGGTCGCTGACATTGGGCGCCATGAGCCTGGAATTGCTCCCATGACGCTGGCCGCGCCCGCTCACAAGGAGACACGCGACTTCGCTCTTGCACCCGTGGGAGCTATCGCGCTCACAAGCGTTCTGATTGCCGCTGTTCTTGTCGCGTGGGCGCCGGGATTCTGGGCCACGAGCCTTCTCCACATCGGGGTTTTCCTGATTGCAATCGTCTGGCTTGCCTCGGCTGTGCGCGACGCATCACGCTGGACCTCGACCTGGCTTTATGTGCCGCTCGCGCTGGCCGCCGCGTGGGGGCCGCTCCAAATCGCGCTACACGCGACCGTCTATCCGTTCGAAACCGCCGCGTCTTCGCTCAACTGGTTGACGGACTTCATTGTTTTTGTCCTGGCGGCCCAGTTCCTGCGTGCCCGCTCCGTCCGCGACCGATTCCTCAACACCCTGCTTTATTTCGGGTTTGCCGTGATCGTGATCGCTATCGTTCAATCCTTCACCTCTCCGAAGTGGGTCTTCTGGGTCTTCGAGAGCCGATATCAGGTAATTGGGCCCTTCGTGTACAAGAACCAGTTCGCGGCTTTTGTCGAACTTCTGCTGCCCATTGCTCTCTACCGGATGCTTGCGCAAAAGCGCCGAGCGTTCCTATATGGGTTCCTGGGCGCCACCATGTTCGCAGCCGTTGTGATGAGCGCATCGCGTGTTGGAACCATTCTCCTCGCGATCGAGATTCTCTTTGTCATGATCGCCTCGTGGGGCCGTCGCCTGGTCACGGCGCGCGTCGCTCTCCTCCTGTTCCTGCAAATGTTCGTGCTGCTGGCCGCGTGCACCGCCGTCGTGGGATGGGAGGCCTTAGGCGAACATTTCCAGGACCAGACTTCCGGGGCTATACGCCGCAATCTGCTTCTGTCCTCCATCCAGATGATTCGGGATCGTCCCTGGGTTGGATGGGGCTTGGGCAATTGGAAAGCTGTCTATCCCGTCTACGCTCTGTTCGACAATGCGCAGTTTGCCAATGCGGCACATTGCGATTGGGCCCAGTGGACGGCGGAAGGAGGCATATTTTTTACACTGCTGCTTGCCGCCGTATTTATCCGCTCTCTGGTGCTCTCCTGGCGTTGGTTATGGGGCGCTGGTGTGTTCTTCGTCCTGGTACACAGCTTTTTCGACTACCCTACGCGCGAGCCGGTAATAGGGGCGATTCTGTTCGCGCTGCTTGGAGCCATGTCTGCGGCGCGTAACGAATCACGCACCGGATCTTCTGCGATAAAGAGGGACTGACGCCCGGTTTATCGCGCAAACCTGTGAGATGATTGCAAATAGTCGTACTACGTCCAGAGGTGTTTCATGCGACATTTGCTTCTTATCTGCGCTCTTTCGTCCCTAGCCTTCTCTCAGGCAACTACAACCAAGTTGCCGCAGAATATTGCCGCGGAAGCCTTCATCCCAAATCTGCCCGCCCAGATCATTGGACCTGACGACATGGTCCTGCTCTCGGTTTACGACTCGCCGGAATTTACCAGAACCGTCCGCGTCGGCTCCGATGGTGACATTCGCATACCCATGTTGAAGCAGCGTGTGCGGGCCGAGGGTCTGCTGCCCGCCCAGTTGGAGGTAGCGGTCGCGAAGGCGTTGACGGATGAGAAGTTGCTGATCGATCCATTCGTCACGGTTACAGTCATCGAGTATCACAGCCGGCCCATTAGCGTGGTGGGCGCTGTGAAAAAACCGATCACTTTCCAGGCGATCGGCCCTATGACCCTTCTGGAAGCGCTCGCGCGCGCGGAGGGCCTGACGGATTTGGCGGAAGGGCAGATCCTGGTGAGCCATCCATCGGCGGGCAACCACAATGCGCTAGTGCAGCGTATACCGGTTAAGAGTCTCATTGATAATGCTGATCCTGAATACAACATCAAGCTAAAGGGCGGCGAAGAGATTCGGGTACCGGAAGCGCCTCGCATTACTGTAGCCGGCAACGTGAGAAAGCCCGGTTCTTTCCCCGTCAAGGACGCGTCGGAGCTAACGGTGATGAAGGCAATCGCGCTTGGCGAGGGACTCTCGCAATTCTATGGCAATACGGCTTATATCTATAGGGTCGACGATTCCAAGGGTACGAAGAATGAAATTGAAATTCCGCTCAAGAAGATCCTTGACCGTAAATCCCCGGACATTCCCCTGCAGGCCCGCGACATCCTCTACATTCCCGATAGTACCGGCAAGAGGAGTTGGGACAAAATTCTGTCGATTGGCGGCGCCACGGCTTCCGGCGTTGCGATCTTTCACTAACTGCTGACGCTTCAAGAAAAGCTTCCTATGAACAACGTACGATTGGAGCGCGTGGATCGGAATCTTCCCGCGGTAACGCAGGTATATACTGCCGGCAACTACGTCCAAGAGCCCGAACCGGCTGAGGAGTCTCTGCCTGTTTCTCACTATCTCTGGATTTTGCGCCGGCATCGCTGGAAAATTCTCTCGTTCGTGATGGTGTCAGTGATCGCGACCTTTGTGGTGACGAAGCGCCTCACGCCAATATATGAGTCGACCGCGACCGTGGATATCGATCGCCAGACTCCCACTGCGGCGCTTGGGCAGGATTCCGTTCGCACACCTACCTTTGATTCAGACCAGTTCCTTGCGACGCAGATTCGTCTGGTGGAATCAGATTCAGTCATCCGTCCGGTGGTACAGAGACTTCGTTTAAAGGATACGGAGAAAGAATACGCGAAGGAGCTGAAGGAATCATCCCAAGGCGCTGATTCGGAGGATGCGCCGAAGACGCTGAAACGCCTCGCGGTCGTCCGCCCCCACGACACATACCTCCTGCTCATCAGTTACCGCTCGGCAGATCCGAGGCTAGCCGCCGAAGTCGCGAATGGAATCGCGAATTCGTATCTCGACCACACCTACAAGATCCGTTTCGATTCCTCGGCGGGACTGTCTCGTTTTATGGAAAGGCAACTCGAGGAGCTGAAGGCGAAAATGGAGCGCTCGGCTGCTTCGCTGGCGCAGTTCCAAAAAGAATTCAGCGTCATCGATCCGCAACAGAAAACCAGCATTCTTTCCTCTCGCCTGCTTCAGTTGAACACCGAATACACCAACGCGCAGGGCGATCGCGTGAGGAAAGAGACCGGTTTCAACTCCATGAAATCCGGCTCGATCGAGGCTGCTCTCATTTCCACGCAAGGGGAGTCCTTGAAGCGTCTGACGGAGCAATCCAACGAGGCGCAGCAGCGTTTCGAAGAGGTGAAGCTGCATTATGCCGCAAATCACCCGGAGTACAAGAAAGCCGCGGCGCAGGTCGAAGAACTTCGGCGTCAACTCAATGAAACCAAGAACAGCATCGGCCAGCGCATCGAAATCGAATACCGTCAGGCCGCCCAGCGCGAAGAGATGCTGAAGGCCGCTGTGGCGCAGACCAAGGCTGAGTTCGATACTCTAAACGCGCACTCTTTCGATTACGAATCCCTCAAACAGGAGGCCGAAGCCGACAGGAAGCTTTACGACGAACTTGTCCGCAAAATCAAAGAAGCGGGAATCAACGCGAGTTTCCAGAGCAGTTCCGTCCGCATCGCCGATCTGGCGCGTCCGGCTATCAAGCCGGTATTTCCGTCAATCAGACTGAACCTCTTGCTGGCCTTCCTCTGTTCCACGCTGCTCGGCGTGATGGCGGCCATCGTCAGCGACGTCATGGACACGACGATCCGCGACCCCGAACAGGTCCGCCGCACTCTGCAAACGGACGTTGTGGGCACGCTGCCGGCCATGAAATCCTGGCGCGGCCGTTTGGCTCCGCTCATCGGCAAGCAAACTTCCGCCGAATTGGTTCCTCTCTCGGATCTTGGTGACAAAGGATCAAACGGTTACGACGAAGCGATTCGGACCTTGCGCAACTCCATCCTGCTGACGGATTTCGATCGCCGCCTCCGGTCGATTCTGGTTACCAGCGCGTCCCCTTCCGAAGGAAAGAGCACGGTCGCCGCGCATCTTGCCGCGGCCCACGCCGAACAGAAGCAGAAGACCCTGATCATCGATGGCGATCTCCGCCGGCCCAGCCTGCATAAGTTTTTCGACTTCGATTCGAAGAAGGGATTATCGAACGTCCTGACCGAGGGTATGTCCTGGCGCGATGTGGTCCTCCAACCCGAGCAGTTCGGGGATCTTCACGTGATTCAGGCTGGTCCGCCTTCGCGGCGCGCGGCCGATCTCATCGGGCGCAGCCTGCCCCAAATTCTGGAAGAGGCATCGCTCGAATACGATCTTGTGGTGCTCGATGCTCCTCCGCTTCTAGGTTTTCCCGAACCATTGCAAATGGCTTCGGCGGTGGATGGCGTCGTGATTGTTGCGCGGGCGGAGTTTACCAACCGCAAAGCTGTCGCTTCCGTCATTGCGACCTTAGGAAGGCTGCGCGCGAATGTGATCGGTCTCGTGCTCAACGAAGTCCGCAAAGAAATGAGCGAAAGCTACTCCTACTACGGGTATTACGACAAATACTACCGCCCTGACAACGGTAAGGGTGCCTGAGGCCGCCGCGCCGCCTTCGCGTTCTCACAGAGTGGCGAACGCAGCGGCGCTCGTCACGATACTTTCGGTTCTCAGCCCGCTGGCGGGTCTGTTCCTGGAGATTTCGCTGGCTTGGAAGTTCGGGGCATCCGGGACGGTCGATGCATTTCGCACTGCCTATCTATTGATTGGCTTCGGCACGCAATTGTTTGTCGGCTTTCTGCTTCCGCACATCATAGTGCCCGTCATTTCGCGCTATCGCGCCGACGGAAATGAGGGAGTCGGCTGGCGGGTGGCACTCACTTTTGGCCAAACTCTCACGTTCGCGGCTCTCCTGTTCGCGGCATGGGTGCTCGCGTACCCAGCTCCGCTCAACCATCTTCTGGCTCCCGGCTTGCGGGGCGCCTCCCTGGCCCAATCGCTCTCCCTGATGCGCCTGTTCGCGTTGGCGGTCGCCATCGTGCTCTGGTGCGGTGTGGTTACGGGTATCCTTCACGTTCACCAGATCTTCGTATTACCTCTGGTGTCTCAGTTGATCTGCAATCTGTCGATTGCGGCGGGTGTCGTGCTGTGCGCCGGGCGCGGAACGGCCGGCATTGTGATCGGGTCGTCCTTCGGCTTTGGGATCATGTTTCTGCTGCATGTCTACGCCCTGGTTCGGATTGCCCGGCAGACTGGCATTCCGCTCCTCTCGACATTCCGGCCCGCCCCCGTGGCGGATGTAGCCGCCGTGTTCCTGCGGAGTGTACCGTTGCTGGTGCTCGCATTTGCCGGCATGGCCGGAACTGCCATCCTAACCAGCGCGGTTAGCCGCCTGTCCACCGGCAGCCTTGCGATCTTCGGCTATGCATCGAAGCTCCAGATGGTCGTGCTTTTCGGCTCGGGTTCCCTCGCCACTGTCATATTTCCCGCCCTTTCGGGCGCTCTTGCCCGGCGCGAAGAACAGATATTTTCTCAGCTCGCCACGCGCGGCGTCCGCATGGTCCTGCTCCTCACCGTGCCCCTTACCGGTTTAGCCTATGTTCTTCGCGAGCCGCTCGTTCACATTGTGTTCGACCGTGGGGCGCTCTCGCCAACGGACCTGGCCATGGTCGCCCATCTTTTCGCTATACTCCTGCTTCAGGCGCCTGCGAGCGCCCTCAGCTTCCTTCTGCTGAAAGTTTTCTTTGCGCGTGGCGATACGCGCTCGCCGGCGGTGTTCCACCTGCTGGTTCCGGTTGCGCTCTATCTGATGATGCCCGCCGCCATCGGACGCTTCGGTGGCTCCGGCATTCTGGTCGCTCTCGACTTTGTGTCCTGGCTGGTTACGCTCTCATTGCTGCTTTATGCGACGGCCCGCTACCGGATCATCGAATGGAGGCCGCTCGGACGCTTCTGTGTCATGCTCGCCATCTTCAGCGCAGTGCTTGCCCTTCCCGCCGTCGGCGTCCATCACCTGTTTGAGTTGTTGGGTCCGCCGCGATTCCTGTTGAATGTCGCCGAATTGGCCGCGGCTGCGGGTTTGACGGCGCCTCTTGCCTTCTTCGCTTCCAGAGCGCTATCCCTTGCCGAAGCGCGCGAGATTGAAAACTTTCTCATCTGGCGATTCCGTTGGCAGGACCGTTTCTCTCACCTTGGAGGCTTCTCGAAATGCTGATAATCCTGGCGGTCCGGCCATGAGCCGCCCCACGTCCATCCCCGCTTTAGGAAGGCCTTC
Organism: Bryobacterales bacterium; assembly: GCA_025462965.1. Taxonomy (GTDB): domain Bacteria; phylum Acidobacteriota; class Terriglobia; order Bryobacterales; family Bryobacteraceae; genus JALYXI01. The sequence goes on along the minus strand of JAOAPQ010000744.1, from coordinate 2,859 downwards.
ACGGTGAAACTGTCCCGCAGAATTCCTCCCGGGTAGGCCCTGGTCCTGTCCAGATACGCACTGCCCGCCGGCGGCAGCACCTTCCGGCCCTTTACGTAGGGATTCGTGAGCGGATTGATATCGATGGCCCGACCCCAACTGTGGTTCGAGAACGTCCCTTTCACCCCCGTCACATCGCGGCAATTGTAAGCCGACGTGTTATTAGCCTCCATCGACCGGTCATCGCTCCCGCCAAACGCTTCGATCGGCTGCATTTTTTCGATCAGGAACCCATGATCGAAGAGTTCACCGAAAATGGCCTGGACCTCCGCCGTTAATTCCTTATTCACTACGAGGGCTCCACGTGCGGGGCGCCCGGCAAAATCCCAGTAAGACACCGAAACGCGCCGCAAATCATCCGGGGGGACGGGACAGCCCTGATGCCATGTTGTCTTCTTGACGGATTCCAAAAAGTCTCCTCGAAGCGCTTCTACCCCGAAGGTGGGCCGTGCATCAGGAAAGGCGGAGGTGAGCGCGATTATCTCGGGTGCAACTATCTCAGGTGGTTGCGCCCGGCAGATGGCCGCAGCGCCGAGAATCAGCCAAGCTCCTCTCACAATGCGATCGTCAAGCCTTCCCGTGCGGCTGACGTTCCGTCGTAAAACTGGCGCGCTTCGTCCGTGATATGGCTCATGGTGTCGTCGTTGTGAGAGGGGTCGTGGTGGAATAGCACGAGTTGCTTCACGCGCGCGTCCTGGGCCACCGCTACCGCTTCCTTCCACGTGCTGTGCCCCCACCCGCGATGCTTTTCGTACTCGGCGGGGGTGTACTGCGAATCGTAAATCAGCAGGTCCGCACCCTGCGCGATTTCCCGCAAACCGGTATCGACCTCCGCGACTCCATGCTCGTGGTCGGTCGCGTACACCACCACCGCGCCATTTGCTTCAATACGGTAGCCGGCAGCGCCCTGCGGGTGCGTAAGCGGAAATGGCTGCACGAGGAGAGCGCCCTGGCGCCACGCCTTGCCATCCAATTGCACGAAGTCGCGCCGTCGAGTCGCCGATTCGAAGTTCACCGGGAAATAAGGCTTCGCCATCTGACCGCCGAGGATTTCCTGCAGCGGACCGGTGGAGCAGTGAGAGATGAATTGCAGGCGATTGTTCGGTTCATACAGAGGCGCGAAGAATGGAATGCCCTGGATGTGATCCCAATGAAAGTGGGTCAGGAAAATGGCCACGCTGATATCCTCGCCGTGTTTTTCCTCCATCAAGGCGGCGCCGAGATTGCGCGCGCCAGTGCCCGCGTCGAAGACAAACACCTCTCCGCCCGGCAGGCGCACCTCGAGGCATGGCGTATTCCCGCCGTAACCCAGATTGTCGATTTGTGGTGTGGGCGTGGATCCTCGCACGCCCCAGAACTTCACTCGCAGCCGCGTGGCATCCGGCGCCGGACTAGTCATGTGCTTTTTCCCAGGGTCCCGGCAATCTCGAGACTCATCGTTCTTCTCGCCAGAACCAGTTCCAAAATCTCGCAAACTACCGAGATCAGCAGAAGCAACACGCCCAGGCTGAACGAAATCAGAATCGAATCGATCTTCATGAAGCAGGTCAGGATGACCGTTCCGACGAACAATCCCGTCGCGCAGAACAGCAGCACGTGGGCGCTCAAGGTATACAAGAGCCGCCTTCGGAAGAACACCGCCTGCGCCCGGATATTGACTCTCCGCGGTTCCGGCGTTGCCGGCTCCCTGTATTCCGCCATCAGCGCGCGAACGCGGTCGCTCATCGCCTGGTGTTTGGAACTCACGCCGCTGATCAGGATGGCAGTCGCCGATATCATCACGGCGGGGGTGACCGCCGTCGCTACCAGCTTCAGAGCGCCTTCGCCTTGGAAAGGACTGAGATCCACACGCCTCCTCTGGCATTGTAAGCTTTAGCTTGAAGATCGTCGTTGCCTTGCTGGCATTTGGAACGCTGCTGCGCGCACAATCGCTTCAAGTCTTCTCCGAGTTTCAGCGGGTAGACCCTTTCGGCCGCGTCCTCGACCAGGAGCGCTCACCGCCACCCCGCGAGATCATCTCACCCGGGGTCGTGCGAAATGGTTTCACTTCCTTCCAGGTAGTGGTGACAGCGCCGGCGAACTCCACTTATTTCCTTTTCGCTGGCGCCAACCCGCCTGATATCGTACGGACTCACCTGTACAAAGAGCACTTCGTTCGCTCGGGCCTCGACTGGGTGCCTGACACGTTGGAAGAAGTGCGCAGCCCCGGGTTCGGTGTTATCCCTGACGCTCAGGCAAATATCCCAGGCCAAACCACACGCGATTACCTGCTCGACATTTGGGTGCCGCCAAGCGCAGAGCCCGGGCGCCGCGTTCGTATTGAACTGCAGTTGAAGACGGGCGGCTGGCTGGTATATCCAATGGAAATTCGGGTTCAGAACGCGGTGCTCCCTGCGATCCCGGAACGCATTCCCCTTACGCTTTCGGACATAGCACAGCGGAACGCCGAGCAAGATCTAAGACTTGCCTGGGAGGTAGACAGTCCGCCGGCGTGGTTGCTGCTGTTTCGTCAAACCCTCCCGGCGTGGATCGGGCAAGGGCCCGAATGGGTTCTGCGCTTCCGAGATCTCCTCTACCGGGGGACAGGCCAAGCTAAATCCCCTCGCCCCCGCTGAACTGCGCTCGCTGCCGGATCACGCCGCGGTCCTCCAGATCCTTCAAAATCTCTTCAGCGCTCGCCGCCTGGGAATCCGGATTCACGCGCACCGCGATGAATCCCACATCCATCAGCACGTTCGCATCCTGGTCGCCCCGAATGACCGCTACGAAGCAGCCCCGCTCGAACAGCTCCCGCTCCACTTCATACGCAAGATCCTCGTC
>JAOAPQ010000702.1 GCA_025462965.1 Bryobacterales bacterium | reverse complement strand
TCCACGCCGACATAGCTTTGCGGGAGGAGGGCGCTCACCTTCGAGATGCTTCCATCCGGAACCACGATCTTGCCGCTTCCAATATCGAAAATAGAGTTGTAGCCGTCGGTGTTAATCGCTGACGGATGATACTCATACCGCAGCCCGAGATTCAGCGTGAGCGAGGGAGCAATCTTGAATTCTTCGGTCACGAAGTAATCGTAAGACCAGCGCAGCTCGTGATTCACGAGATTGTTGAATGAGCGCGCGGAGGTGGTTGGAATGCCGAGCAGGAAATCGGCATAGGGATAGCCGGTGAAGCGGTTGGAAAAAGTCACGGAGCCGAACAAGTTGGTTGGCGCGCTTCCGTCCGCGTAGTAGGTACGGCTCACCAGAAAACCGGCTTTCACGGAGTGGCGGCCGTGGTACCAGCTCAGATTGTCCTGGAACTGAAACACCTGGTTCTTGAACCCGGGATGCCGCCAGACCTGCTGGGTGACAGGCTGGATGCCGAGCCCGGTCCAATTTATCTGCAGCACGCCGGTCTCGTCCGGGAGGTTCGGCGCCAGACCTGTGAGTCCGAGTTGCTGGACGACGGCGGGTCCGTTCAAGGCGCCGTTCCGTGGCTGATCGTTGTATGCCACTCCCCAGCGGAATTCGTTCAGCAGGTTGGGCCGGAAGGCGTGGCTATAGGAAACGTTCGCGCCCTGGTTCTCCCGCTGGTTCTCGATGCGGCCGATTGTGGGCAGGTTGTCGTCCCAGCCGCGGGAATACTGCTTCGCCCAGGTGAAGCGGCCGAAGAGGAAGTCGCGGTCGGAGAAACGATGGTCCAGGCGTGTGGTCCAGTATGTCGAGGGATCGAAAGGCCGGGAAAGTAGTGCGCGAAAGTTCTGGCTCTGGAACGTATTCGCGTTGCCGAAGTTGGGCAGCGGGTAGAACATGTTTTGAATTTTCTGGGCAACGGGATTGATGCGCGAAGCCGGGATGATGTTGCCGGCGAAAGGGCTGTTGCCGTTAAACGGATCTTTCACAATGGTGGACGGCAGAAGACCGGAAAAGTCGCCGGCGCGCCAACCCGCAAGCGGCACCGTGGGATTGATGAGGTCGTGAATCGCGCTGCCTCGGCCCGTTTCATAGGAGTAGAAGAAGAAAGTCCTGTTCCTGCCGTTGTAGATATGCGGCACGAAGACCGGACCGCCGATCGTGGCGCCCGGACTGTGTGTGATGCCCGCGCTGCCCGATTGCGCAAACGGATTGCGCGAGACGAATTTCGGCGTCTGGTAATAGTCGAAGCCGCTGCCGTGGAGGTCGTTCGATCCGGATTTCGAGATTACGGTCACCTGGCCGAGCGCGCCGAACTCCGCCGAGTTGTTGGCCATATCCACGCGCACTTCCTGGAAACTCTCGACGTAGTTCACGATCGGCGTGATCTGTGTTCCGTCGCGCCCGTTGCTGATGGTGATGCCGTCGACCGAAGCGTCCGATTGATTGTTCCGGCTGCCGGAGAAGCGCCGTGTCGCGGTGCCGCTTGCGGCCTGGACGACGCCCGGATTCTGGCCGACGAAGTCCCACAACGAGCGTTGGTTCAGCGGCAGATCCTTGATGATCGCGGGCGGTCTTGGTATCGCTGATGCGCGCCGTTTCGGTTTCGATCAGGCCGGCATTGCCGACGACCTCGATTGTGCTTTCCACGGCACCGATCTCGAGCTTGATATCGATGCGGCGCACGTCAAGGTCGGCCAGGCGAATGTTGTTTTCGACGAACGCCTTGAATCCGGCGGCTTGGGCCCGCAAGACATAGGTGCCTTCCAGGAGTTGTCCGATGGTGTAGTAACCGCTTGCGTTCGATGTGGCCGTGTAGCGGTAATTGCTGTCGACCTGCGTGACGGCGACGACAACGCCAGGAATTACGGCGCCGTTGGGATCGGTTACCAGACCTGTGATGCTGGCAAATGTGGTCTGCGCGGCGGAATTCATTGGCAGCGCCAATGCCGCCGCAAGAAAAGCGAGAACGTATCGCATGAAGCCTCCTAAGCTACAGGGCCCGGGAAAGTATTGCGTGAATGATAATCGATGATGTTTCGCGAAGTCAAAGAAGGCGGTTACCAACCCGCCGCGGGATGGCATCCCGCCCCACATGGGCGGCGGAGCCGGTTGATGAAAAACAGCCAGAGGACCAGTACCGGGTATAGCTTGCCGGAAATCAGCAGAGTCCGCCAGCCACTCGTGAGAGCCAGGCTGCCAATGGGCAGCTTCCACGCGATCAGACACAAAGCCGCTGCTACGACCGCCGCTGTCTTCCCGGGGACGGAACCGCTGACGATCAAGCTGATGGCAAGCACGGCGGCAGGCAGGAGATATACCAGGTGGTGGTCCCAGGAAATCGGTGCAATCAGGTAAATCATCAACAGAAAAGCGGCAATTTCGTCGTCTTCGCTGCCTTGGTGATTGCTCAGCCTCGAAAGGCGGAATGACGAAAACATGGTTATTCCCGCGATAGTCAAAGCGAGAATGGTTGCGACAGGCTTGGCAAGGAAAGGGTAGAACAGCGGGGCCTTGCTGAAATAGTTCTCGGATAGAAGGCGCATGACGAAAGCGTTCATGCTCTGGTTGAAAGCGAATCCTGCATGAACTCGATCATTCGCATAACCACCGACAGGCAGCGCATCCCTAAACCAGCTAATCCAAACGTTGTCAGGCAGCACGAGAAAGGCGAGAACGGTGAAGGCTCCGAAAAAGACGCAGGTGAACCATAACGCTCGAAATTGTCTTCGAAAGAGAAGCACCGGGAGCAGCAACACCGGGTAAGTCTTCATCAGAATCGCGACGGACAAGGGAAGGGCGATGCGCCACGCGGGCGATCTGCGCCTAAGCGCGGCGAGCGCGAGGCAAATGAAGAACAGAGCAATCAGATTTATCTGCCCGACACCTAAGGTCGCCAGCACGGGATCGAAACACAGCAGGTACACCAGGGAAAGAGCCAGCGTGATCTCCCGGAGCCGCTCTTCGCGAGGAAGGCGCGTCAGCACGGCAAGCATCAGCCATATCGAGCCAAGGTAACAGAGATGGCTTACCACCAAGAAAACTGCCCGCGCATTTTCGAGCGAGAGAAACGTCAAGGGCCAGAACACAAGTAGTGAGGGCGGCGGATAGATATAGGGCTGCACCTTGTCGCCCATGAACCCCGGAATCCAATCGAACGCCTTCGTCCCGTAAGGCGAGATCCCGTGCACGAACGCGAACTTCGCTGCATGGTAGTAGGAAGGAAAATCGATGCCGGTGCCGGGCAGCAGCGCCCACCCAAACCAGTATGCGACCGGAATGTAAAAAAACAGAAAGAGGCCTAGCAGGAGAGGCCTGGAACGCAGGTAAGTGCCGGTCATTTCATCAATACCGTTCGCGCGCCCGCATCATCTTACCTTCCGTACATTCATACGCCCCCGCCTTCACATCCTTGAACTCCTGCACCAACCCGCTCGGCCATTCCACAACCACCCTGCCCGCCGCATCCCGGCGCCCAAGTCCAAACGTCACCGCCATTTCCGATTGCGACAAATAGCTGCCTCCCGTCTTCACGGTGCGGGATTGAGTTCCATCGGGCGTCGTCATGCGCACGGTCGCGCCGATTGCGTCACGATTGGATTTCGTCCCCGTCAACCGGATGCGAAGCGAACGGTTTTCCGAGGTCACATCGTTGCGATAGAGCAGCGCGGGGCCCTGATTGGTCGTAATGAGTAGATCCAGATCGCCATCGCCATCGAAGTCGCCATAAGCAACGCCGCGTGCAACTTTCGGCTCCGCGAAGCCGGCGCCCAACTGCGCCGCGACATCGTGAAACCCGCCCTTGCGGTCGTTCAGAAACAGGTGGGGCGCCTGCGCGTAACCATGATTGCGGCTGATGTTTCTCACCGTCTCATCGATGTGCCCGTTCACCGCGACTAGGTCCAAGCGGCCATCCAGATTGGCATCGAAGAAAGCGCACCCGAAGCCGAGACTGTTTCGCGAGGCCGCGCCGATGCCGCTCTTCATCGCGATATCCGCGTACAGGCCGCCCGTTCCCGCCCGGTACAACCCGATCATTTCATTGTCGAAATTCGTGACCGCAAGCCCTTGCACGCCGGAGTTGTCGAAATCCGCCGCGTCCACGCCCATGCCCGCGCGCGCTTTGCCGTCTTCGCTGAACGCCACCCCGGAAGCGACGGCGACGTCCTCGAACGTCCCATTCCGCATGTTGCGATAGAGCTTGTTCGGTTGGGTATCGTTGGCTACGAACAGGTCCGGCCAGCCGTCGCGATCGTGGTCGAGCATGGCGACGCCAAGCGCTTTCGAGTTGCTGTCGAAGATTCCGCTCTTCGCCGTCACATCTTCAAAGGCGCCGTTCCCACGATTGCGGAATAGCCAGCACGTGGAGCCATGATAAGCTTCCGGCGTGCAATACGATTTGTTCCTGCCGTCGACGCTGCAGAACACGTCGTGCTCGGGCGACCACTTCACGTAATTGCAGATAAACAGATCGAGGAATCCGTCGCGATCGTAGTCGCACCAGATCGCGGACGTGCTGAACGCGCTCCTGCCTCCGAGACCGGCCTTTTCGGTGACATCCACGAACGACCCCTTGCCGGTGTTCCTGAACAACCGGTTCTGTCCGACGGCCGTGATCAGCACATCCGGAAAGCCGTCGTTGTCGTAGTCGGCCACGGCGACGCCCATTCCGTACATCTCGAGCGCGAGCCCCGCGCGCTGCGTCACATCCGTAAACGTGCCGTTGCGATTGTTGCGGTACAGAGCTAAAGTACTGCGCTGCCGCTTGTGGCCCGGCCAGTCCATTGAGTTGACCAGCAGGATATCGAGCCAGCCGTCCCCGTCATAGTCCAGAAAGGCGCAGCCGGGACCCATGGTCTCCGGCAAGTGCTTCGCACCGAACGCGCCGCTGTTGTGGCGGAAGCGGATGCCGGCCTGCTGCGTCACATCCACCAGGCGAAAACCCGGATCCGGGTTGGCCGCGACAAGCAATCCCGCCGGGCTCAGAAAGAACGTGCGCCGCGTCACGCGATGCTGACCAGCCCCGTCCGTATCGAGTACACCACCAGTTCAGCCGTATTGTGGATGTCCAGAGTCTCCATGATATTCGCCCGGTGGGCGCCGACGGTGTTTACGCTTAAGCCCAGCACGATCGCGATCTCTTTATTCGACTTCCCGTGGACAATCAGCTGCAGAACCTCCAGCTCACGCGTGGAAAGCGCACGTGCGTTCGAATCCGCGCCGGCCACCTGCCCGAGCCGAGGATCCAGCATCCGCGCACCGCCCGCAACCTTGCGAACAGCGCCCACCAGTTCCAGATCTATCGCGTTCTTGAGCAGGTAGCCGCGCGCGCCCGCGTCCAGACACGTGCGGACGTAGTTGGGCTCGGAGTGCATACTCAGGATCAGTATCGCGATTCCCGGGTCGGCCTGCAGAATGCGTCTGGCAGCAACAGCTCCGTTCATGCTCGGCAGCGCGAAATCCATCACCACCACCTGCGGACTCAAACGAGCCGCGGCATCCACCGCCTCCTGCCCGTCGCTGGCCTCGCCCACGACACGGATATCGGGCTCATCCTCCAGCATGCGGCGGAACCCTCGCCGCACCAGGCTGTGATCATCCACTAGCAGCACGGAGATCATCGGGTCAGGCACGTGTCACCTGCGTTTCGTGGGGCACCGCCGGCGCCGTGACCCGAACGAGAACACCACCCGCGTGCCCATCCAGAAACTCGATGCCGCCGTGAACCAGCTCCACTCTTTCCCGCATCGACACCAGGCCCATACCCTGCTTTCGATTGCAAAATCCGACGCCTTCATCTTCCACTTCGAGCACGATCGTTTCCGGCAGAAAGACCAGCCGGACCGAAGCCCGCTTCGATTCCGCGTGCCGCGCGACGTTGTTCAACGCCTCCTGCATCACTCGGTACAGGTGAATGGAGAGATTCCGGTCGAGTTGTCTGCTTTCGCCAGTCTTCTCATAGGAAACCGCAATGCCGGTCTGCCGCTCGAAACCGCTCAGGTACACATCGAGTGCGCTTTCCAAGCCCGCTTCATCCAGAACCATCGGATGCAGGGCGTGGGAAAGAGAGCGAACCTTGTCCAGAGTGGCCTGTACGATTTCGCGTACTTCCTGCAGTTCGCCCGAGACGCGACGGTCCGCGCGCTGAAGCATCACGCCGATAGCCGTGAGAATTTGCCCAAAATCGTCATGCAGCTCGCGGGAGATCGAGCGGAAGGTGTTTTCCTGCATGGAAATCAATTGCTGGGCCAGTTCGCTACGCCTCTCCGAAAGTGCCGCTACCCGGTCGAACATACGTCGATTGTATTGGAGCAGGTAGAGGCTGGTTAGCACGATGAGAATCAGCATCGCCGCCATGAACAGGTAAACATTTCGCTCGACGCCGCTGTAGATGGCATAGGTGCGCGCCGCGGCCTGCTGTTCACTTTCGTTGTTCTGAACCAGCAGCTTTGCGACGGCAGTGCTCAAGGCGGCCTGCCTTGCCTGAAGTGATAGTTGGATGCGCGTCCGCGCTTCCGCTTCCTGCCCGTCCCGGGCCAGCGCGAAGATGCGGTCGAGCGCATCCCAGAACGAGACAAGCGACCCGGCTAAATACCGTCGCTGCCCGGCCGTGCGATCCACAGGCGCCACTTTCTCTTCGCGAGCCAGAGCGTCTTCCAGATCCATGCGGATGCGGGCGAACTGCGGCGCGTATGCCGTGAGAGGATACGGCTCGTTCGCGTCCAGCATGTCCCGCATGGCGATCGCGAGGGAATTCAGGCTGTTCTGGATGCGCAGCAGCAACAGCGAATCCACCCGGTTCCGGTCAATGCTCTGCGTCTGCAATTTCCGCAAAGTGCGAAGTTGCAAGATGCTGTATCCCGAAAAAACGGCGACCGCCGTCAGCGTGACCAGCAGTCCCGCCAGCAACCGGATTGTGAGGGAACGCCGGGAATCCACCGTTACTAATATATTTCTACTATTGCGGGCGAGCCCAGCCCCGGTTATTCTTCAGCTAACTGCAACACTTGGCGAAACCAGAACGGACCCGCTTCAACCCCCGAGCAACGGGTCCGTTGATCCTTGTCATTGCGCTCGCTTTGGTTGCCGCGAACAAGAACGCCCCCACGGATCTGAACCTGGTTTCTCTTGAAGGCCAGCGGGTGCATCTGCGCGACTACCGAGGCAAAGTGGTGGTGCTCAATTCTGGGCTACCTGGTGCGGTCCCTGTAAGGAAGAAATGCCCTTGGTGGCGGAGATGGAAAAGATATATGCCCCCAAGGGAATCGTCTTCCTGGGTGCGTCGCTCGACGAAAAGCAGACCCGCCCGGGCATTCCGAAATTTGTCGCGGCGCATCAAATCACATTCCCCATCTGGGTCGGCGCCACCGGCGACGATCTTGCGAGACTCGGCTTGGGCGAAGCGATCCCAGCGACAGCGTTCCTGGATGAGCACGGGATTATATTCGCCCGCGTACTGGGCCAGATCCGGAAAGCGGAGATCCTCGAGCGGCTCGACTGGATAACCGGCGATCGCGCGGGCCCCGCCCCTGAGCCTCTGGTTAAACACCAGCCGTAGTATTTTTCTACTATTGCCCGCCTGACCGTACTCCCATATCATTCCAACCGTGACCTACCATCGAATCGTGTTCTCTGCCTTGGCGGCCTTGGGGACAATCCTGCCGGTATCGTCTTTACATGGGCAAGGCTGCATCGTGGCCCGTTCGAACGGCCAGGTGGGCGGCCCGGAAAGCGAAGGCGGCTACCTGAACCCGGGTGAGTGGAATCTCGGCATCGGATATCGGCACCAGTTCTCCTTCCGCCACTTCGTCGGATCGACTGAGCAAACTTACAGGATCCAGCAGGGCACGCAGGTGATGAATAAGATCAATCTGCAGAATTTCAGCGCAACTTACCAGGCCACGCCCCGATTCAGCTTTACCTTCGACCTGCCCGTTCTGCTTGCGAGCCGCCGTAGTCACAATTCGCCTTACACCACCACCGCGCAAGGTATTGGGGACATTGCCTTCACCGCGCAAGGCTGGCTCTGGAATCCGAAGGAGAACACGCGCGGGAACATCCAGTTGGGTTTTGGAATGATCGTCCCCACCGGCAAGGACAACGTGAAGAATGTGGTCGATTCATTCAACGGAAAAGGACCCCAGACCGTCACCGTCGATTACTCCATCCAGCCGGGGACAGGCGGATACGGAATCGTGATGCAGTGGCTTTCCTATAAGAATGTGGGACCAAGCCAGCTCTACTTCAACGGCAGCTATGTCGCGACGCCTCAAAACACGAACAACGTGCTGCGAAGCGCAACGGCGCTGAACAACCCGCTAACCGCGTACAACTCAATCTCGGATCAGTATCTTCTCGAAGGGGGCGTCGCTTATCCCCTTCGACGTGTTCGTGGCCTTACTGTCACGTTCGGCCCGCGCATGGAAGGCGTTCCCGCGCGTGACCTGATCGGAAAGAGCCTGGGATTTCGCCGTCCGGGTTATGCCATCTCCGCGGAACCGGGCTTCCAATACAGCCGCGGCGGAAGCGTGCTGACCGCCGCTATCGGCCGGGCGATCTATCGTAACAGGACGCGTAGCGTACCCGACGTGATGACCGGAGGCCATGGCGACGCGGCATTCGCTGACTGGGTCTGGTTGGCGAGTTACTCATTCCGTTTTGGCGGAAAGCATTCTTAGCCGCCGATTAACGCGGATGAACGCCGATAGGACAGATTAATGCAGTGCGATGACGGCGCCATCGCGGGGCGGCAGGGATACGGTGATGCTCTTTCCGGTGATTGAGAGTTCGCGATTGCTCCATACGTCGGCGGCCGTCTGGAAGCGCGGCGCCTGGGAGCCGAGAGTGACGGTGGCGGTTGCGGCGCTCCTGGTGGGATTGGTGAGCCATATGTAGTTGCCGCCCGGGCCTTTGTGGAGCCGGGCTTGGGCAGATGTGTTGCTGGTTTGAAGCTGAGGCTCCACTTCGGCTAGCTTCAGGAGTTCGGCGAAGAATGCTTTGGATTCAGGGGAGTGGTGGAGGTAGTAGCCGGCGCCGGGGAAGGTGCCGATGAGTAGAGTGCGTCCTTTGCCGTGACGGTTCTCGACGGCGGCGGTGTGGGAGTTCGCATAACGCCCCACGGCGCGGCCTGTCGAGGGTTCGTACTCCTGAACAAAATAGCGGCCGTTGATCTTGTGGCCGTTCACATCGAGAGTCAACTTTTCGAGGAGGTCGGGCATAAACTCGACGTAACTCTCGCGAGCGCCGAAGAGCTCGTCGAGTCCGTAGTTGGGTTGAGTGGCTCCAGCGTGGCCGTGATCGCCGAAGTATGCGGGCAGGCCTTCGCTGATGAGTGTGCCGCCTTGCTCGACATAACCGCGGAGCTTGGCGACGGTTTCTTGCTTCAACATTACGGGATAGGGCAGGTAGACGATTTTGTACTGCGCGAGATCATCGAGCGAGACGAAGTCGGCCTGGATGTTGGAATCGAAGAAGGCCTGGTAGGCTCCGCGGATAGATTGAGCGTAGAAGTTGGTATCGCCCTGCTGGACGTAATTGAACATCTCCGATTCAGGCGCGAAGACGAGACCGATGTCGCCTTTCACGGGGTGGGACTTCCAGACATCCGGGTGCGAGTTGGCCCAGCGCGCAAACTTGCCGGCCATTTCGGCTCGAGGTGTTACCGAGCCATCCATGCCGAAGGGGCCGAACGCGCCGAACAACGGGCCGTCGAGCAACGGACGCCAGCGGGGATAAAGGATGCCGGTAGCCCCTCCGGCGCAGGAGACGAGATTCCACAGGCGCACGTCGTTTTCATCGGGGATGCGGCCGTCATCCCGCGGGCGATTGATGACTTGCGGCTGCATCCAGAGCGGACCGGCTTCCGCTTCGGCGTGCCAGAAAGGCTTTCCACGCGAGCCGCCGCGGACGAGATCCACCGCCTGGAACTGCTTCCAGGGCTCATCCCCTTTGCGGGATGCGACGAATGTAAAACCCCAGACATCTACTTCGGCGGAGGAGCGCCATTCATCATGCGCGCTGGAGGGTAACGACTCCAGGGTCCCGGCTACGCCGTGAGCCATGACGAGATGGTTGGGATCGTGGTTGCGGAAAAGAGCTGTGCGCCAGCGGAACAGTTCGAAGGCGTCGTCGATGCGGAACTGGAGCCAGTCGAGACTATCGGCATAACCGCCGAAATCATAGGGCGGTTCGACGTCATCCCAAGTTGAATAACTGTAGCGGCCCCATGTGCGAGCGGTTTTCTCGAGGGTGCCGTAACGGCCGCGCAGCCAATCGCGCAGTTTGCGCTTGGTGGCATCGCAGTAGCAGTACATCTTGCGAGGACTGCCGCCGTTATAGGTATTCTCGTTCCAGAGATCGTAGCTGAGCAGGGCCGGATGGTTGCGGTAATGTTCGACGAGGGCGACCAGGAATTTTTCCGCCGCCGCGCGTACTTCGGGATTGTCGAGACATAGTCCGGGGAAGCCGCCGCTGGCACTGCTGCCGCCAATACTGCTGTTGACTGCGGAGCCATCGCTCGCCACGTAGCGCGCGTGCGGGTACTTGTGAAAGGCCCATTCCGGCGCGGCGGTGATGAGTTCGGCGATCACGACTTTGATGCCGTTGGCCGCGGCGAGATCCATCATGCGATCGTAGTCGCGCCAGTCATATTGACCGGGCGCGACTTCGATGGCGGACCACATGAACCAGTGCCGGAAGGTGTTCATGCCCATGCGGGCGGCGGTTTGATGGTCGCGCGCCCAATCCTGCTCGGGCGGATTCGATTTGCGGAAGTAGACGGCGCCGTAGGGAAAGGCCGGAGGTTGAATTTTCGGCGGGTCCGCGGCGGTGAGGAGGCCGGCGGCGGATACGGCGAGGAGGAGTTGGTTTGTGGCTCGCGACATGGCTGGCAGATCAGAAGTAAAGTTTCAGTCCGAACTGAATCTCCGGCCGGTCGCGGTGCCGCTCGAGAGTTTGCCGAACGACGGATTGTTCGCGTTGCAGGCGCTACCCGGCGTACCGATGCAGGTCAGTGTCGGACTATTCGCGGCTGGGAGGAAGAAGGTCGGGG
>JAOAPQ010000700.1 GCA_025462965.1 Bryobacterales bacterium | reverse complement strand
ACTCGCGGGAAATCCAAAAGCTTTATACCGCGCTGCCTCCCCTTGACGCGCAAGGGGATCCGTTTTATCATTCCCCTAGACGGGCATGGGATACGGACAAGCTCCACAGTTTCTGCAAGGGACGCTCGATCTGCTGATCCTGCGCGCTGTTCTGCGGAAACCCTTGCATGGTTACGCAATCGCGGAGGTGATCCACACGCTCTCTGACGAAGTCCTCACCGTTGAGGAGGGCTCGCTTTATCCTGCCTTGCACCGGCTGGAACTCGCGGGAGCAATCGATTCCGAGTGGGGTCTCTCAGAGAATAATAGGCGTGCGAAGTATTACCGAATCACTCAGCGAGGGCGAAAACAATTGGGCGAGCAACAGGCCGGTTGGGATCGCCTCGCAACCGCCATCGGCAAGGTGCTGAAACATGCGTAAGTTCATTCTTAAACTGCGCAAACGCCCTCATCTCGAACGTGACCTCGATGAAGAAATGAAATTACATCGGGAAATGAGTGACCGCCAGTTTGGCAATTCGACCCGCATTCGGGAGGACGCTCGGGAGCTTTGGACTTTTCCGTTTATCGAGAGCCTGATACGCGACTTTCGCCACGCCTGTCGCGTTTTAGCAAAGAGTCCGAGCTTTAGCCTGGTCTCGTTATTGACCTTGAGTTTGGGAATAGGAATCAATACCGCAGTATTCACTGTGTACGATTCCCTGACTTACAGATTGTTGCCGGTTAGAGAGCCGGAGGAGATCATCCGTGTGGTCCGGCAGTCGGGAGATGCGCTACAGCCGACAACTGTCTCGTACCCCGAGTTTGAGGGCCTGCGCCACGGCCTGAAGGCATTCACAGACGCTACCGCTACTTCATCGTCGCAGACGATTCTCGGAGCGCTTACACCAGCTACTGGAATCCGTGAAGGAATAAGAGCCCAATTCGTGGCCGGCGACTATTTTGACGTGTTGGGAATCAAATGCAATCCGGGACGTGCCCTTCACAATGACGAACAAGTGGTTGCGGTCGTGAGTTACACGTTCTGGATCCGGCGTTTGAACGGAGATCCTGCTATTTCAGGCAGGGTGATCAATCTACGCGGCGTGCCTGTGACGATTTTGGGTGTCGCCCCAAAAGGGTTCTATGGTACTGACTTGCCGCCACATATGCCGGACTTTTGGATACCTTTCGCAGCGCAATCACGGGTCCTGTCAGGGGCCGACTGGGTCCATGACAACACGGCCCGGGCTCTGCACGTGCTTGCACGTCGCAAACCCGGCGTCACCCTAAAGCAAGTCTCCGAAGAACTGCGGCAGATAGGCGGGATCGAGATATCGGGAGATGGGCGGAAGAGTTGGCTTACTGCGACAGATGCCACAGCCTTTCAGACAAACATGGGTGGGTTCCGAGGAACGGGCACCATTGGGTTCATCCTGATGGGAGCGGTCGCGGCAATTCTCCTGATCGGCTGCGTCAATCTGGTCAACTTGACGTTGTCTCGAAATGCCGCCCGTGAGCGGGAGATTGCAGTGCGTTTGGCGATAGGCGCTGGCCGGCGCCAAATCGTCCAGCAACTCTGCGCGGAAAGTCTTGTCCTCGGCATTGCTGGGGGAGCGCTCGGCTTTGGGCTTTCCGTTCTGTTGTGTCACTGGATTCAGGTCGGCGCTCTTACTGCTTTGGACCGAATTTCCAATGAGCTATTTGGGGGATTCCAACTGAATGTCGCGCCAGACTGGCGTGTGTTTGCGTATACTCTGGCGCTTTCGATTCTTACGGCGGCAGTTGTGGGAATTTGGCCTGCCCTGACGTCTACGCAGACGGACCTCAGTTCGTCCTTGAAAACCGAAGGTTTACGACGGGGCCAGCGTCATCTCCTCCTTACGGCACAGATAGCGGCCTGTTTCATACTTCTCGCGGGTGCGGGCCTGCTGTTCCGCGGCGCTTGGCAATCTCGATCTGCGAATCCGGGGTTCGGCCTGGATAGGATTCTGATAATGAGCATGGATCTGACGACCATCGACGCGGCCTCGGATGACCGCAGCGCGGTTCTCAGACGCGTTCTCGATCGGACGCGGTCGCTTCCTGAAGTTACGTCTCTCGCGCTGGTCGATCGGTCACCCTTTCTGGGAACTGGCGCCGGTCTATTCGAAAATGAAGACCACAAGCAACTCAGGTGCCGGTTCAACAGGGTCTCTGGCGGATACTTTGACACGTTGAAAATTCCGATCTTAGCTGGTAGAAGTTTCCCCCAGACAGATGCGGGAGGAGGAGACGCAGAAGTGGTCGTGAGCGAAGGTGCAGCGCGATTCTACTGGCCGGATCAGAATCCGCTGGGTCGCCGTATCGCTGTCGGCCCAACTTCGCGAATCGGACTTCCTCATTCGTTCTACACGGTAGTTGGAGTGGCGAAGGTCGTTCGCAATACGTTTCTCTCCAAGGTAGACAACTACTATCTCTATTTCCCCAAACCTGTCTCGGCTGCGGGTGGATGGGTGCTCGTGCGGACGCGACACTCGCCGGAATTGGCTTTATCTTCTCTACGCAATGCCTTGATTGAAATTAATCCGGCACTCGCTTCGCACGCGTACCTGATCACTCTCGAGCAAGGGCCGGTTCAGATTCAGAAGCTGATGACAGATATCCCGGGTACGGTTGCGCTCATGCTCGGCTTACTTGCTTTGATTTTGGCGTCGGTAGGCGTTTATGGTGTCGTGATGTACCTGGTGGCTCAAAGAATTCGTGTGATCGGGATTCACATGGCCCTCGGCGCGCAGCGTCTTGATGTTATCTGGCTCATCCTGCGCGAGGGCCTGGGCTGTGTCGCACGAGGAACACTGATCGGAGTATTAGGCGCAGCCTGTCTTTCCGGTGTGCTGGCTACTCTCGTCAAGACGCCGGACTTACCTGATCTGACCTATCAGGCTGGCGTGTTCGACCCCGTAACTTTCCTGATCGCCCTGGCGGCTCTGGCACTCGCGGTGCTCGCTGCTTGTTTGTTGCCGGTATACCGAGCGACTCGGGTCGACCCGGTAATTGCACTGCGCAACGACTAAAATCGCAAGATTTAAGGGGCAATCGTGCGCTCCCGCGGGTAACATAAACCTTCTGTAACGGCGCAATGTAGAGCGACTGCGGCGTTGCCTGGAGGATGGTCGGCAAAACGGAAGTTGGATCTGCAAAACGGCGCTACCCTAATCTGACCGCTGACTCTGCCAGGTTGTCCGCGAGTAACGGCGCAGCGTAGATCTACCCTTGGTGACTACCCGAGTTTTGTAGGTGGACGTCAACTTCCAGGTGGCCATCCGCTCCGAGAGTATCGCCTTCCGGTAACTGGATTTCGCGATTAGGATCCTCAGACCACTGCCGTTGCGCGGCAAAAAACTCGACCCCGAGGTTGCTATGCGTGCTAAGGATCAATCGCCGACTAGGGTGCGGTTTGAAGGACGGTCACTACGATCCTTATCGCCGCCTGGCTGGCCAGCGGGCTCGCCGCGCTTGGAACCATCCGGTTCGTCAAGAGCTTCCTCTATGGAATTAAAGGAAAACTTCCGGTGTAACTTTCGCTCGCTCCGGCAGTATTAACTCTCAGCGGCATTCTGCGCTGGATACTTGCCTGCACGGCGTACGTCCCGGCTCGACCCGATGAATGCCCTTCGGGAGGACAATACATGTTCGACGACGTGCTTCAGGACGTCCGCTACACGCTCCGCGGCTTGCGCTCGAGTCCTGGGTTTGCCGCCATCGCGATTCTGTCTCTCGCTCTCGGCATTGGCGCCAATACGGCCATTTTCAGCCTGATCAACGCCGTCATGCTGAAAACGCTGCCGGTGAGCCATCCCGAACAACTCGTCGAACTCCTCATGAAGAGCGAAGGCTCCAACTGGTTTACGAATCCCATTTGGGAGCAGGTGCGCGACCGCCAGGATGTCTTCTCGGGAGCCTTCGCCTACAGCCCCAACCGGCTCAATCTGTCCGCGGGCGGCGAGGTTCGCAACGCGAGCACGAGTTGGGTCAGCGGAGACTTTTTCCGCACGCTCGGAGTGAACCCACTGCTTGGGCGAACCATCGCCGTGGCCGACGATAAGCGCGGCTGCCCGGGGATCGCCGTGCTCAGCTACGACTTTTGGCAGAGGGAATATGGGGGCGCGGCAGACGTCCTCGAACGCAGGCTGACTCTGGACACGCATCCGGTTCGGATCGTCGGCGTCGCTCCGCCCGGATTTAACGGCCTCCAGGTCGGCGAAGCGATTGAGATCTATGTGCCTCTTTGCGCGGAAGGGACTCTCAATCGTGAAAACTCCGCACTCGATAAGCGCGCTAACTGGTGGCTATGGATTTTTGCGCGGCCCAAGCCGGGTATCGGCGAGCAACAGGCCCTGGCGCGCCTGAATACGCTTGCCCCGCAGATCTTTGCCGCGACCCTGCCCCCCAACTATCCGTCCGACGGACAGAAATACCACCTGAGCCGGAAGTTTGACCTCTTCCCGGCCGCCAATGGATATTCAAGCGTCCGCCGCGAGTACAAGGGCGCCCTTTACACGTTGATGGTGGTAGTCGGCGTGGTGCTGCTGATCGCCTGCGCCAATGTCGCCAATCTCCTCATCTCTCGCGCCACCGTCCGCCGGAAGGAAATTGCGATCCGGATCGCGATTGGCGCCGGCCGCGCCCGGCTGATGCGGCAGTTGCTCACCGAAAGCCTGCTTCTTTCCTCGATTGGCGCAGCGCTGGGTGTCTTATTCGCGCAGTGGGCGAGCCGGATGCTCGTTCGCTTCCTCTCCACCAGCAACTCGACCGTCGTCCTCGATCTTTCGATCGACGGCCGCGTGCTCGCCTTCACCACGGCGGTCGCCGTCGTCACCGGAATCCTGTTCGGACTCGCGCCGGCCTGGCAGGGTACGCGCGTCGACCCGCACTCGGCCATGAAGGCCAATGCGCGCGGCGTGGTGGAATCGCACGCCCGGTTCAGCCTCGGAAAGGTGCTGGTTGCGGCGCAACTAGCGCTGTCGCTGATCCTTTTGAACGGCGCCGGGCTCATGCTCGAAACGTTCGCGAAGCTCGCCACGCTCGATACAGGCTTCGATAAGAACCAGGTTCTGCTGATCCGTGTAGACCCTCGCTACGCGAGTGTTGCGCTCGACCGCCGCCTGCCGCTTTATCAGGAATTACAGCAGCGCCTCGCCGCGGTTCCCGGCGTCCGGTCCGCGAGCTTCGCCGATATCACCCCGGTCAGCGGAAGCTCCTCGGACCAGATCGTCCACGTCGACGGGTATGTGGCGAAATCGCGGAGGGATTCGGTCGTGTTGGTCAATCTGATCAGCGCCGGATTCTTCGCCACCATGGAGACGCCTTTCATCGCCGGCCGCGATTTCAACCAGCACGACACGCTGCACGCGCGGCTGGTCGCGGTGATCAATCAATCGATGGCCAACAAGTTCTTCGGTAGCCCGGCGGACGCCGTGGGCAAGACGTATCGCCATGGATACATCGAGATCAGCGATCGCATCCAGGTCATCGGCGTCGTCAAAGACACGAAATACCGGGGCTTGAGAGAGGAAAAAGAGGCAATCGCTTACTACCCGCAATCGCAGCTACCGCCAGCGCGATGGACTAATTTCCTGGTTCGCGCCAACGGACCCGCCACATCCCTCATTCCCGGCGTCAAAGCGGCAGTCAACGAAGTGAATCACGATATCACCCTGCAATTCCGGACCCTTGCCCTTCAGCTCGACGAATCGCTGGGCCGCGAGCGCCTGCTTGCAACGCTCTCCGGATTCTTCGGCGCTCTTGCACTGGCTTTGGCCGTCATCGGGCTCTACGGCGTCATGTCGTACAACGTCGCCCGGCGGCGCAATGAAATCGGCATTCGCATGGCGGTTGGGGCGGAGCAGTATCGCGTGCTCCGGATGGTCCTGGGCGAAGTGGCGATTCTCATTGTGGCCGGCCTCGCGCTTGGATTGGCGGGCGCGATCTCCGGCACGCGCTTCCTCGCCAGCTTCCTCTACCGCCTGAAGCCCAACGATCCCACGACTCTGGCCGCGGCCTGCATGATTCTCGCTGCGGCGACCGTCGTGGCCGGTTTTCTGCCGGCCTGGCGCGCGGCAAATCTGGATCCAATGACGGCTCTACGCGAAGAATAATCAAAGCGTTTCGCCCGAATTAAGGATTGATTTCAGTTCTCCCTCGTGGTGCTGTTTTCGCGAGCAGACGAGTACCGTTGTCCAGTGTCATCAGCAAGCTGACCCTCACCATGGGCCTGCGCTGGGAGCATGAGGCGGGCGTCTATGAGCAACGCAACGGAATGATCGTTAACTTCGACAGAACAGCCACCAATTCTCTGGCCGCGATCGCGACCGGGACTTGGCCCAAAGGGCGAGGTCATCTACGCCGGCAACGCGCCGACCAACGTCAGCAACAAACGCGGCCCTCAATTTGGCGTCGCCTACTCGTTGAACTCGAAGACGGTCATTCGCGCTGGCTTAGGCATATTCTTCGCTCGGCAGTTCGCCCTCGGCGCGCCTTATGCGACGTTCGGCTACAACCACACGACGACCTACATCGCCTCGACCGATAAAACGTCACTCCGGCCGGTGATGGTCTCGAAACTCCGAGGAGAGCGTTCGCTGGTCAGGACCGCGGCTATACGAGATCTGTGCTTCAGGCAGATATTGAAGCGCGGTGTTGCAAGAGCCGCTCTTAGGAGGGGGTCCGGCTATCCCCTCCCCTCTTGTAGGTGTAGTCGCCGACTGGGACAGGTTCTGCCGCAGCGAAAGATTGGGATTGGATGACCGGCTTAACCGGAAGCTGAACGAACTAGTACCGAAGATAGATCCGCCCTGACGGCGTAGGGTAAATCTACACTGGCAAGTCGCGGGTAAGGCCGCGCGAAATTACACGAGGTGCCGGCTTATGGATCGTGTGGTTTCCGAGCACGGCGTTTACCAGGATGCACCCGGTTGAAACCGGTATGTTGTTGCGAATGAAAGAGTCGTACAAGAAACGAGAGAGCGAATCCATCTTGGCCCTGCGTCTTGCGGTTGGCATCGCGAGATGACTGTCGAAGCGTAGTGAGGGGTGTCGGTGGGCCGGGCTATTGAACTTCGAAAGACGCTTCCAGGTGCCGACTCTCGGTGGAAACCTCGATGCGTCTGAGGACCACCGACTCCTCTCGACGTCGAATAACGCTCCAAACAAACGAGTTCTGTTGTCACTTGCACCGAACGTGTGGTTCGCCGTTCCAGCGGGAGCGGCCATAAAGTTTCTTTGCTGAGATTTGCGGAAAGTCAATGGCGATGACGGCGGATTTCCTGGAACCGCCTCATCTCCGTCTCCGAGTCGGGCACTCGTCCAATCCTTTTGTAAAGCTGCGCGAGCTGAAAGTGCGCGGACTCGGCCAGACTCGAATCTTGTTCTTGCTCAAGCACTTGGCGTAAGAGCCTCTCCGCTGCTGTCAGGTCTCCGCTCGCGGCGGTCGCCTTCCCTAGTTCCAGCAGCGTCTCCGGCATGCCGGGCTGTAGCACATTAGCGCGCCGCAGTTCGGTAAGTGCCGCATCCACTTCCCCCCGATTGAGGGCTACCAGGCCGAGCTTGTAAGCTGCGTTCGCGGACCCGGGATTTAACAGAACCTCTTCGCGGAATTCCCGCTCCGCACCTTCATAATCTCCCGACCCCAGATAAAGATCGCCCAACGCGAAATGCACTCCGCGCAGCTCCGGCCGCATATCAAGCGCCGCCCGTAGATGTTTCTTCGCCGCTTCGCGGTTGCCCGCCGCCACGGCCGTTTCTCCGAGCAACTGCTGGGCCCGAGCCGAACCCGCATTATTTGTAGTGAGAAGATCGAAGGCCTGCCGGGACAATCGCGCATGCGCCTGGCCGACATAATACAGCAGATCCGGATCGCTCGGCTGCTTTTCGAGCCTGGCTTCGAGTTTGTCGAGGGCCTCCCGCGTGCGGCCGGCTTCCAGCAACGCGACCCCCAATAGAGCGTCCGATCGCGCGATTTCCAGATGCGGAATTGAATCAGCTGCGTAACCTTGCGCGAGCAGCGCGGTCCCTAACATTTCATGAACGCCTACCAAGTCCGGATTGATCTCGAGCGCCTTCCGCAACGGCGCGATCGCGTTACCGTACTCTTTCTTTTCACAGTACACGGCGCCTAGATTGACGTGGGCCGCCGCGAGCCCCGGCGCCAGTTCTGTCACGCGCCGGAATTCGCGGATCGCCGTGTCCAAGTCACCTGTGCGTTTCGCGGCGAGCCCGGCTTCCACATGCTGCTTCAGTTCAGGAGTAAACTGGAACGCAAACCAGAGTGACAGGAGCACGACGATCATTCGGGCTCCTTGACGGTGAGAATCCGATCGGCCGCGACATGCTCGATGAGCTGTTTGCGACCGCTCGGCCAAGTGATCTCCACAGTCGCCTCGCTCTCCGGCCCGAGTCCGAAATGGACGCGCGCATCGCTTGCGGACAAATAGCTGCCCGAGGTCGTCGCATAAGCCCACTCGTTTCCTACCTTCACTTTTGCTCCGGCTCCGTCCCGATTGCTATGGACTCCGATCAGTTTCAACGTCAACCAGTGATTGGTGGCGCCGCCATTGGCAAGGACGATGGGACGCCCGCCCAGAACCGACATCACGACATCCACGTATCCGTCATTATTCAAATCACCGAAGGCGGCGCCGCGTCCTGCGACTGCGGGGAGATCCCCCAAATCTTCCTTTATGAACTTTCCGTCCTGGTTGCGAAACAGCACCGGCGCCTCAAAGTAACGCAACCCGGAATGAATTTTCTCGACGTTGTCGAGAACATGGCCTTGCGCCGCGAACACGTCTTTCCGGCCGATGTTCCGGAAATCGTACACTCCGACGCCCCAACCGGAACTGCGCGCCGTCAAACCTGCCAGGCCGGTGGTCAGGCTCGCATACTGGAATCGGCCGCCGCCTTCGTTGCGATATACCGCGTATTTTTCCAGCGCCAGGTTGGTCACGATGATGTCCGGACGCCCGTCGTTGTCATAGTCGGCAAACGCTACCCCCATTCCTGCAAACGGCTTGCCGTCATCGGATAACGCCACACCCGCATCGAGCGCGCACTCCTCGAACGTGCCGTCTCCCTTGTTGCGGAACAGAAACTGCTCCATACCGTCATTGGCGACAAAGATATCCGCAAGGCCATCGCCATCATAGTCGTTGAAGGAGACGCCGAGCGACTTACCTTTCATCGTACCGATTCCCGCGGCGACGCTTACGTCCCGAAACCGACCGCCTCCTTCGTTATGCAGTAACAGATTGGTGGTACCCGCGAATTTGTCGGGACGGCAGTAGGAACGAAAAGGCGTACCGCAGAGAATATTGCGGTTGATGTCCCAATCCAGATAGCGCGTCACGAAAAGGTCGAGACGTCCGTCGTTATCGTAATCGAAAAATCCGGCTGAAGCCGACCATCCACCTGCCGCGACTCCCGCTTGAGCTGTCACATCCGTGAAAGTTCCGTTGCCGTTGTTGTGATAGAGCGTATTGCGACCGTAATTTGTGACATAGAGATCCGGGAATCCGTCATTGTCATAATCGGCGACCGCGACGCCCATTCCGTAATTGTTCCCGGCGTCCGCGAGGCCTGCTGAAGCCGTGACATCGGTGAAGGTCCCATCTCGGTTCTGCCGGTATAAACGGTTCCAGAAGGCTGGTTCCCTGCGATGAAAGTCGACGGGTCCTTTCACGGGATCCTCCAGCTTGCCGCCGTTCACCAGGAAGATGTCGAGAAGTCCGTCGTTGTTGTAGTCCAGCAGCGCGACACCGCCGCCCATGGCTTCAATGAGGTACTTCTGCGTCGTGGGAGAATTGCGGTGCTGAAAGTCGAGGCCAACCGGTTGGATAAGCCGCATTTGCGGGCCCTGCGCCGCTAGGCACAGCATCGCGGCACAGAGAGACGCTCTCGACAGCCAGCACATCCCTAGAACAACAGTCGTAAAGCGAACTGCACCAGACGCGGGTCGTTGTATTGGCCGCTTATGATGCCGAATTGAGGATTGCCAATGGCGGTTCCGGGGTACGCAAATCGCACACGGTTGAATAGATTAAAGATCTCGGTCCGGAACTGCAGACCGACTCTTTCGTTGATCTTTGTGTTCTTAAAAACGGTAAAGTCATAATTCGCGATGCCATGAGATCGCACATCCGGCATCGTGCGCGCCGAATTGCCGAAGGTGAAGGGCGCCGGAAGCGAGAAAGCCGCCGTGTTGAACCATTGGTTCAGGCGCGATTGCGCGGAACCATCGACGTTTGCGCTTACGCTTGTCCTATCCGGCCGCTGCCCGCCGCCGAACGAATTACTTGTGTTCACGGCTACGCTGATTGGCAGCGGGTTTCCCGATTGGAATGTCGTTACCCCGTTGACACCCCAGCCCGAGATGACTCTGTCCATAATGCCGGTGAAATTTCCTCCGATCGGCTGACCTTTGCCGAACGGAAGGTCAATGATGTAGCTGATCACCGCGCGATGAGGGGTGTCGTACAGCGCGAGCGAACGCTCCGCGCGGATGTTGTAATTGTCCTGCACGCCGCCGGCTCCGCCTCCCGGCTCAAGCCAACCCGTGATGGTATCCGTGTCGCTGATCAGCTTGGACCACGTATATGCCCCTAAGATGCTTCCACCACGGCCGAAGCGCCTCTCCAGCTTGATTTGACCGGAGTGATAAATAGAATTCCGGTTCGTCGGGTTTTTCATGGAGAAACCAGTGTATTCGGGGTAAGGCCGCAGCAGTTGTCCATAGGCAACTTTCGGTTGGGCCAGCGTGCCTAGAGTTACTAATCCGAAAAACGGGTTCGGCACCTGTTCCTGCAGCTTGCTGCCCAGCGCCAGGAACGCCGTCGGAAGCTGATCCAGTTGCTGGTCCGGGCCGGGCAGGTGTGTGCCCTTGGAGCCGGCATATGCAAGCGAGAGCGCTATGCCACCCGGCAACTCCCGCTGCACGTCGAAGTTCCACTGCTGTGCGTAGGAGTAAGGAGCATTGTAGATCGATGCGGCAATTCCCTGGCCATAGAAAAGCTGTTGCACATTTGCGCTCCGGCCGGGAGTTTGAACCAAGCCGTTGGGGAACGGGTTCCGCAGCAGGTCATTCGGAGTAACGGAACCATCCAAAGTTCCATTGAACGGGTTATTGAAAGAGTTGACCGGGTCGTTGTTCGGAGCCAGATTCCACCGGACGTCGTTGGGCAGCCAGAAAATGCCGTAACCGGTGCGGATCACGGTCTTGTCGTTCAGGCGGTACGCGATCCCGAGGCGAGGTGAGAACAGATTGCCGAGTTTCTGATTGTTGCGGCTCGGGTTGTCGCGTGAATTGACCAGTCCAAGCTTGCCCTGTAAAGTGAGACCCGTGGGTCCGGGCACATCATTCTTCACGCCAGGCAACAAGACGGATAACCGGTCATAGCGCTCCGACCAGGGGCCCATCTGCTCAAAGCGTAGGCCGTAGTTCACCGTCAATCGCCTGGTGGTCTGCCATTGATCGCCGGCGTAGTAGGCGCGATAGAGAATCTGGCCGGCGACTAAAGAGTTCTGATTGATGCCGCCGCCGGTTCCGTAGCCGAGTAAGAAAGATGCGAAGCCGTTGCCTGTTCCGGCAGCGGCGAACGGATTAGCCGATGTCAGGAGCGCGTCGAAGGTGAAATTCCCCGACGGGTTGTTCTGCTGATAGTAATTGTGCGTACTGCGGCGAAGTTCTGCGCCGAACTTCAGGGTGTGAGTGCCCCAGATCTTTGTCAGGCTGGGAGCGATCGAGTATACGTCGTTGCGTGCGATGATCGTGCTGCCGCTGCCGCTGGTGCTGAACACGCCGTTGTAGCCCGTAACCGTCGGCTGCGGAACCACCCGGAAAACCACCTGATCGTTGAGCGAGGAAGGCCACCCGAGCTGCGTCAGATCGTATCCGGCGGTGAGGGAAGTGCGGTCGTAGCTGAACCGCAGATACGAAAGCCGGAGATCACCGACCAGCGTTGGGGAGAAGGCGTAAGTGTCCGCGATCACCGCCTGGTTGGTGTTGAAAGCTTCGGTACAGCGGTCGACGCAGGTATTCGTCTTGTAAGGATCGATCGGCAGGTTCAGGTTGGTCCAGTATGTGTACCTCACGAAAACGTGTTGTTTGTCTGAGAACGTATGGTCGACGCGCGAATTGTACTCGTCGTTATTGCCGCCTACACTGGCGTTGGCCGTGTAGTTATTCACATTCGTGAAGGCGGAGCCCGGGCCATTTGCATGCGCCCAAAGATTTGTCAGCACCTTCGCGGCCGGATCGAGGCGGCTGGCTGGAATCATGTTACCCACGAACTGCTGCCGAGTGATGACTTCATTACCGCTGGCGTCTTTGGGGCAAGCCGGATTGTTAAACCTGCCGCAGGTCGTCAGCGGGTCATAGATCGGCACCAGCGCGCCACTCGAGTTGCGGACGTTCGAGAAGTCGCCGGCACGCATCGCATCAGTCGGGACCGAGTAGACGTAGGATTGACCTTGGCGCAGCCGAAACCCTTCCCAACCAAAGAAGAAAAATGTCTTATCCCTGATAATCGGTCCGCCCAGGCTCGTGCCATATTGGTTCTGCGAAAAGGCCGGGCGCTGGACGCCAGCTTTATTGTTGAAGAAAGTATTTGAATTTAGAACGCGGTTCCGGAAGAACTCGTAGGCGCTGCCGTGGAACCCGTTGGTTCCCGATTTCGTCGTCAGATTGATCGCCCCTCCGGCGAGATGTCCAAACTCCGGTCCCAGGTTGTTTGTCTGGACGCGGAACTCCTGGATCGCGTCCTGAGTGGGGACCAGCGCGGTCAGGTTGCTGTACACCGCATTGATCGGTGCGCCATCAATAAACGCGGCGCTTTGGTTCGCTTGTCCGCCACCGATCTGATAGTTTCCCCAGGCGAACGGGTTGGTGCCTGTGGGAGTGGTACCCGATTGGCCCCCTGGGACGACACCCGGAATGAGCGCGACCAGGCCAAAGACGTTGCGGCCATTCAGAGGCATCTCCAGCACTTTTCGGGAATCGACCACCTGGCCGAGAGACGCGTCCTCGGTTTGCAGCAACGGCGTCTGCCCAGTGACCTCGATGATCTCTCTAACATCGCCGACTTGCATAGAAACGTCAATGCGAAGTTCGCTTTGGACCTCAACAGTGATCGGATCGCGTGCAAAACGCCGGAAGCCGGTCTTTTCTACTTCGATCTTGTACTGGCCCGGCACCAGATTGACAAACCGGTAGTTGCCGGATCCGTCGGTTGTTCCGCTCCGGCGTTCGGCAGTACCCAGGTTCGTGAGTATTACGGTTGCCTGCGGAACAGCGCTGCCGGTGACGTCGTTGACAGCTCCCACCATTGATCCGTAGAAGGTTTGCCCAAAACATGGGGCAACACCCAAAAACCACACGACACATAGTGTGATTCGGACATGCATATAATCCCCCCTCGGGCCCTTAAGGCTCGGTAGTACTATATGCCCACTTCTTAGCAAATTCAAGGGATGCTCCTGGTAATACTCTGCTCTGTACCGTTTGGCCGACCTTGCCACGACTCGGCGGCCTGCGCCATCGTTACGGCCGGCTTCGATGTCGGCCTGGTCGGGCAAGTACACGTTTTGGCACCCCCATCCTCGCCAACGACCATTCCACCTCCACTTCGCTCCGGACAGGTTTTCCTTGAAGAAGCCGAACACTTCTTGCACAATCGAAATGCCGGCGTCGCTACGCTCCGATGGTGTTCGGGTTCATCCCGGAATGCCGTTCGGTTTCCCTCCGGAATATGCGTTCAGCTTCCCCGGAATCCCCAGCGGGCTTAACCAACTTCGAATTCGCTAGCGCCGGCCAATGGTCATGCGCAGTTAAAGATTCTAGCCAGCTTATTCGCGTGTTCGCCTTCGCGCTCGAAAGCGCGGCGGACAGCGGCGAAGGCCTCGGAGAGAGGAAAAATGTCGTGCGTGACAAGCAGATCGGCATCTTCCGCTCCGACCGGATGCCAGTACACACCCTCGGCAG
>JAOAPQ010000688.1 GCA_025462965.1 Bryobacterales bacterium | reverse complement strand
CCTCAACCTGCGCGGTTCTCTATGCCGCGTCCACGCCGTTCTGGTATGTCGCGCTCGCGAGAGTGAAAAAAGCCGTCAGCACAGAACTGGTGCCGCTTCTTTCCGTCTTTGCCGCGTTTTCGTTCGTGATCATGATGTTCAACCTGCCGCTGCCCGGAGGCACCACCGGCCATGCGGTGGGTGTCGGGATCGCTACGGTAGTGCTGGGTCCGTGGGCGTCTATGCTCGCGGTCTCCATCGCGCTGGTCATCCAGGCGTTGTTCTTCGGCGATGGAGGCATTACCGCGATAGGCGCGAACTGCTTCAACATGGCGATCGTGGGCTCGCTGGTAGCGTACACCTGCTACCGCGCCGTCGGGTTGCGCGCGGGGCTTGGGAATATTCGCCGCGTCGTGGCCGCCGCATTCGCCGGATACGCCGCGATCAACGTTTCCGCTCTGTGCGCCGCAATCGAGTTCGGTCTCCAGCCCCTGCTCTTTCATGACGCGTCCGGCGCGCCGCTCTATTGCCCGTATCCGCTGCGCATCTCTATTCCCGCGATGATGATCGGGCACCTGACCTTTGCCGGTCTGGCGGAACTCATCATTTCCGGGGGCGTGGTTGCATATCTGCAGCGCGCCGATCCTGCCCTTCTGAGGCAGACCGCTCCCGATGCGCCCGACCACGACCAGACCGCTGCCCCGCTGGTAACAGGAACATTACCGGCGATGCGCAAGCTGTGGATCGGGCTCGCGCTGCTGATGATCCTTACTCCGCTAGGCATTCTGGCAGGCGGAAGCGCCTGGGGCGAATGGAGCGCCAGGGATTTCTCCGATCCCGGCAAACGTCAACAAATCGCTTCGGCATCCGGCAACCAACTTCCGCCCGCCGGCGCTCCAAACGGACTGCAGCGGCTCTCCACAACCTGGACCGCACCGCTGTCGGGTTACGCTCCCGTGTTCATCCGCACCGCTTCGTTCGGGTATTTCGTATCCGCCATGGTTGGTGTGGGATTGATCATTCTCGCTTGCCTGTTGGTCACGTGGCTGCTGCGTGACCGGGATTTCCCCGCGCGCGCTGGCGGCGGCTTCGTCGAACGAACGGTCGCCGGTTTGCTAAAGAGCATAGCGAAAGCCGCGGACGCCGAGGAGATTGCTAAAGCGCCCGGCTTTCTGCAGCGCCTGGAGCCGCGCGTCAAAGTCGCGGGCCTGCTTTCGCTGGTGATCGCTGCGTCCAGTGTGAGCCGTATCCCTGCTTTGCTTGCGTTGTTCGGAGCCGGCCTTACCGCCGCCATCGCCTCACGCGTTCCTTTCCGAACTCTGGTCTTACGGGGCTGGCTGCCGGCTCTTGCTTTCAGCGGCCTCATCGCGCTGCCGGCGATCTTTCTTACCGCCGGGACGATCGCATATCGCCTGCCTCTTCTCGGCTGGCCCGTTACCGCGCAGGGTCTTACCAGCGCCACCATCCTCGTTCTACGCGTGGAGACTGCGGTCACGTTCTCCGTACTGCTGGTGCTGTGCACAGAGTGGGCCCGCGTTCTGCGGGCGCTCCGATTCTTCCGCGTCCCTGTGACAGCCGTCGTTATCCTCGGCATGACGTACAGGTACGTCTTCCTCTTCCTGCGAACCGCGCTCGAGATGTTCGAATCGCGCCAGAGCCGCATGGTGGGCACACTAGCGGGTCCGGATCGCCGCCGGCTCGCTTCGGCCAGCGTCGGCGTCCTTCTGGCCCGCAGCCTTCAGATGAGTTCAGAGGTCCACGCCGCCATGCGATCGCGCGGTTACCAGGGCGAGGTTTATCTGATGGACGAACTCGCGATCCGGCCGGCGGATTGGGTTCGTTTGGCAATCTTCGTCGCGCTGTCGGCAGCGGCGGTTTTGCTCGGGCGCTGAAGATGCCTGATTTTGCTTTTCAAGCTCGCAATCTTGTTTACCGTTACAACCAGGCCGCAGCGCTCGACGGGCTTTCCATGGCGGTCCATAAGGGTGAGCGCCTGGCGCTTGTCGGCGCGAATGGTTCCGGCAAATCGACGCTCCTGCGCATACTGGATGGCCTCATCTTTCCTCAATCCGGCGAGCTGATGTTCTTTCAAGAACCCGTGACCGAACGGCGCTTCCAGGACTCCGGTTTTAATTTTCAATTCCGACGCCGCGTCGGTCTCGTTTTTCAGAATCCCGATGTGCAGTTATTCAATCCGACGGTATTCGACGAACTCGCATTCGGGCCTTTGCAGCTTCGCTGGCCGAAGTCGGAGATCCGCGACAGGGTGGAGGCGACGCTCGCATCTATGGACATCACGCATCTTCGCGACCGGTCGCCGCACCGCCTGTCGGGTGGAGAAAAGAAACGCGTCGCCATCGCGTCTGTGATGATTCTCGATCCCGAGGTGCTGCTCCTCGACGAACCTACTGCAGCGCTCGACCCGCGAAGCGAGAGCCAGATCATCGATCTTTTGGTTTCGTGGGGTGGCGGCCGCAAGACCGTGATAACCGCTACTCACGACCTCGACAGCCTGGAAGAGATCGCCGACCGCTGTCTTCTTTTTGAAAGCGGCCGCGTGGTCGCCGAGGGTGCACCGCTCCAGATCGTTCATGATGTTCCGCTGCTCGAGCGCACGCGTCTGGTCCATCCTCACCACCACACTCATCCCGAGGGCGAGTCGCAGCCGCATCCTCACCCGCATGTTCACC
Organism: Bryobacterales bacterium; assembly: GCA_025462965.1. Taxonomy (GTDB): domain Bacteria; phylum Acidobacteriota; class Terriglobia; order Bryobacterales; family Bryobacteraceae; genus JALYXI01. The sequence goes on along the minus strand of JAOAPQ010000688.1, from coordinate 662 downwards.
GGTAATCCTAAGAGGTAGCGGATATCGTCCGCCGGGCCGATGCGTGGCCAGCCGATCACGTTCACGACGTCGGGGTGAAAGAGTGGGACATCTGGCAAGGATGTGTGATCGGGCGGGGTTTATGGATGTTGTTTACCGGCGGTTGGGAAGTTTAGGTTGGTTCGGGAGGGGAAGTGAATGAACGGTGTGCGAAGACGACAGGCCACAAAAAACGATGGCCTGTCCTACAGTAGCCAGTTTTAATTAACAGGAGTAAATCACTGACGGAATTAACTTACTTACAAATTAGCTAACAAGAAATAAGTAAGCAACAGAAAGTGGGCTAAACAGCTTACTAACTGGCTAAGCGCCGAGCACCAGGCCGGAAGGCAGCGCCTCGCCGAAGATGCGGCCCATTGAGCCTTCATCGCGGGCTTCCTGGCCTTCCAGAATCGCGATGAGCTTCTCGGATGTTAGTTTTGCGCGTACCTTCTCGAATACTGCCGGTGAGACGTCCCGCGTCGGGTCGCCGGTATGGCGCGCGAGGGATGCGAGGGCTTCTCCCGCGCCGTCGACATTGAGCAATGCTTCAATCCAACGTGTCGCCGTGCCGGGCGGCAGCACTTGATTGATGGGTCCGTAGAATAGCTCGCGCGCGCCCAGCCGCGAAATGCACCACAACT
>JAOAPQ010000664.1 GCA_025462965.1 Bryobacterales bacterium | reverse complement strand
CAGAGTTTCGATACTACTGTCGACCACGACCGAAGGTACTACGCCGAAGTAAACGCGGGGACCCTCAAAATTGCCGACGTCAATCTGGATAACGGCCGGCCCACCCAGCCCGGCGAATACCGTCTGGCAGATGAGACTTACGGCAAGCTGCTTGGGAAACTCGCCGCAAAGCATTTCCAGAACGTCACCCCCGAGCTGAAAGCGAATCTCCTGGCTTTCTACACTTACATGGATATAACGCCCAAGGCTAAGGTTCAGGCTCCTCTCGACGCCCTAAGAGCCCTCTCACCGAGCAAAGTGTCTACGTTCTAGAAGGCTGCCCAAGCAAGCTGGATATAACGGTTAGAATCACATGTTCATTCTTCTCCGTACGGTCCCCATTGCACTTCTCCCTTGCTGCCTCATCGGTCAAGTCAGCATACTGACCAACCGCTACGATAGCTCAGGGACAGGGGCCAACACCCGCGAAACAATCCTTACCGCCTCCAACGTGAGCCCGGCGGGTTTCGGCAAATTGTACAGCTACCCGGTGGATGGTTCCATCTACGCCCAGCCCCTCTATGTACCGGATGTCAAGATCGCCGGACGCGGAGAGCGCAACGTACTGTACGTGGCGACGATGAACGATAAAGTCTACGCGTTCGATGCCGATTCCAATTCGCCGCCGCTCTGGATGCGTGACTTCACTGACGAATCCGCCGGCATCACGCCAGTTCCCGTCGTCGACATCACCAGGCGGAACGATCTCAACATCGTCGGTAACGTTGGCATCCTCGGGACCCCGGTCATCGATTCAGGGAAGCACGCGATCTATCTGCTCGCACGCACGAAAGAAAACGGAGCTTACGTGCAGCACCTCCATGCGCTCGATATCCGGAACGGCAAGGACAAACACGCTCCGGTCGTCATCCAGGCTCAGGTCAGCGGCACCGCCAAAGACGGCGTGAACGGAGTCGTCAGCTTTAATCCTAAAACCGGCAATCAGCGTCCCGCTCTCGCGATTTGGAAGAATGCGGTTTTGATCGCCTGGGCATCCCATGAAGACATCCAGCCTTACCACGGATGGGTCATGGCCTACGATTCCAAGAGTCTGAAACAACTCGCCGTATTGTGCACTAGCGCCAATGGCATAGAAAGTGGAATTTGGCAATCCGGACGCGGACCGGCTATCGATTCGGCGGGCAACATCTTTTACGAAATCGGAAATGGCGATTGGGACGGGACGCAACAATTTGGCGAATCGCTGGTCAAGCTAAAGCTTGAGAAGAAGGCCTTTACGGTCACGGACTATTACACACCTGCGGATTGGGAAGCGTTGAACAAGAGAGACACCGACTTCGGCTCCACCGGCCCGATGCTCGTGCCGAACACGCAGGTCATCATCTGCGGCGACAAGAAAGGCGTACTCACGCTGCTGAACGCAGAGGATCTGGGCCACACGACTCCCAACGACCATCAACTCTTGCAAGCGGTCCCGGTAAAAGGCGGAAGAGTCCTGAACGGTCCGGCGTACTGGGACGGCCCGAACGGCCCGGTCCTCTATGTCTGGGGGGAAGCAGATTTCCTGAAAGGATACCGTCTCCGGAACGGCACACTGGAGCCGAATTTCTACGCTAAAGGCACCGCGGGGTCGCATGGTTCGCCCGGCGGCGCGCTCACAGTTTCGGCTAACGGCAGCAAAGCCGGAACAGGCATCGTCTGGGGGATGTTAACCATCAATAAGAGCGCCGATCACGGTAACGCGCCGGGCGTGCTTTATGCCTACGATGCGGAAAATCTGCAGGAACTCTGGTCAAGTGAGAAGAATCAGGCCCGCGATGGCTTGGGCACGCTAGTGAAGTTCGTGCCGCCCGTGGTGGCTAACGGGAAAGTATACGCAGCCACCTACGACAACAAACTGGTCGTTTACGGGCTTCTTCACTGAGTTGGGACTGTGGCTATTGGATGAATCCGACGGCTTCGAGACAGAAGTGGGAGTCGGCGCGCTTTTCGATTAACGCGGCAGTCCTTTCGACTGCGTCCCGGAACCCGAGATTCTCAAGCGGCACGCCGAGCAATTCGCCGCTCGACTTCTGATACTCCACAATCCGAAAGCGTAGGCTCATCGGATCGAGCCCGCCCGAGCGGATGGCCTCATCCCGGATCGCCGAGATGTCCGGTGCTATCGCAGTTCGTGTCTCGAGGGAAGTCATAAGTCCTTTGGTGTGTCGGGCCAAGCAAATGTTTCATCGAAAAAACTGATCGGCCCGAAAACGATCTAAGCAATTCGCTTGCCGCGATAAAAAAAGGATTACCAAGGGGTTTCAGTTGGCGCTAGACTACGGAAAATGCAATACCGAAGTCTCGCCACCTATCTTTGTATATACGTATCCCTGGCTTTTGCCGCGAAACGTCCCATCAACAGCAAGGATTTCGACACGTGGCGGAGCATTTCCGGCCAGACAGTGTCGCATGATGGACACTTCCTCGCATATGGTCTCTTCCCTCAGGAAGGCGACGGTGAAGTAGTCGTCCGGGATCTTGTTACCGGTAAGGAGACAAGAGAGAACGCGGGCCAGCTTCCGCCGCCGGCTCCGCCGGATCCCAACTCGGAGGGCCCGGCTGCGCCGCGCAGCATCCAGCTCAACTTCACCAACGATTCAAAGACACTCGTCTTCATCACCTATCCCAAGAAAGCCGATCTGGAAAAGGCAAAAGCGGACAAGACCCCCGCCGCGAACGCTCCGAAGGGCGACCTGGTCATGATCGATCTCTCCACCGCGACCCCCACCCGCGTGACTGGGATTAAGAGTTTCCAGGTTCCACAAAAGGGTGACGGCTTCATCGCTTATCAGAAAGAGGACGCGCCCGCCGCCGGTGGGCAGGCGGCTCCAGCGGACTACGACTCGGAAGATCAGGGGCGCGGCGCCCGGGGTAATCGCGCCGGCGCGGCATCGGGACCGGTGCGCGAATTCGGATCGCTTCTGATCCTCCGCAAACTCGCGGACCAATCCGAGCGCCAGTTCCCGGATGTTCTGGAATACCAGATGGCGAAAGACGGCAAGACGCTCGTCTACTCGGTCGCGTCACCCAAGACCGAAACTGATGGAGTGTTCGCCGTCGCAACCTCGGGAAATGCTCCGCGCACGCTCATCGCCGGAAAAGGAAAATACGAACACCTCACGTGGGACGAAAAGCTCGATCAGCTGGCATTCGTGGGCAATCCCGGCTCGTCCGATGCCAAACCCGCCTTCCGGGTCTATCTCTGGAAAACCACCGCTCCCAAAGCCGAGGAAGTCGTCTCGGCGGAAACCGCCGGCTTCCACCATGGATTCATTGTTAACGAACGTGCGAACCTGACGTTCTCGAAGGATGGCACGCGCCTGTTCTTCGGCGCGGCGCCGCCTGCGCTCCCGGCTCCGGCCACCGCCATCGCTGAGGACAAGCCTTCCTTCGACCTCTGGAACTATAAAGACGATCACGTCCAGCCGATGCAGAAGGTCCGCGCCACCGCCGATCGCAACCGCTCCTTCCGGGCAGTCTATGTGATCCCCGAGCGCAAGCTCTTCCAACTAGCGGATGAAGAGATGTCCGATCTCATCCCGAGCGACTCCGGCCGGTATGCGCTCGGAACAGACGACCGCGAATACCGGCCCATGGTGGAATACGGCGAGCATTTCTCCGATTCCTATCTGGTGGATACCGAAACCGGTAAACGCACGCTCCTCACGAAAAAGCATCAGGGAACTGTTCTCTGGTCGCCCGACGGACATTACTGTCTAACATTCGACAGTAAGGATTGGAACACGATCGCCGTGCCCTCCGGCAAGATGGCCAACCTGACCGCCAAGCTCCCGGTCAGGTTCTGGACCGAGGATAACGACACGCCGGGGCCGCCCCGCGCCTATGGCTTGGCGGGATGGACGAAAGACGGCAAGCACGTGCTGCTCTACGACCGTTACGACATCTGGCGGGTATCCCCGGACGGCGCGACGGCGGTGAACATCACTGATGGCCTCGGCCGTAAGGAGCATCTCGAGCTGCGTTATGTGAAGCTCGATTCCGACGAGAAATCCATCGATCAGACCAAACCGGTCCTGCTGCGCGCCGAAGACACCGTGACACGCGCGAGCGGTTTCTACTGGGGACGGGCGGATGCGAAGGAGCAGCCGCGCAAGATCATGATGGCACCGCAGGATTTCAGTGTTCCCGCCAAAG
>JAOAPQ010000564.1 GCA_025462965.1 Bryobacterales bacterium | reverse complement strand
AAGTGGCCCACCTTGATTCCGGTAACGTCGGTAATGGAACCTTCCGCCGCAGTATCTTGCGCCTTGATATCGGCCGCCATAAATCCGGCGCCGAGAGCCATCGGAAAGTATCGTCGTTTCATGATTTTATTCTCCTTCCACCCCTTGACCGGACAGCCGACCCGGCACGTAGGACAGGCCATCGTCTTTCGTGGCCTGTCGCTTCTCCCGCAAATCTAACCCCCGCTCGCGCCCAGCAGCCTCATAGCGGCAAGAGCCATCGCCTTGCAGCCGTCCATCAGATGATCGATCCGGCAGTACTCATCCGGCTGATGAGACAGCTGCAGGATACCCGGACCGTAAGCAATGCACTGGTCGACAAGCCCCAGTCGCATCACGTGTTTCTGATCATACGTACCCGGACTCGCAATAAGGGGCGGCTCGTCGCCGATCACATCCCGCACCGCGCTCGCCATCGCCTTGACAAGCGCTGAGGCCGGATCGGTCGAGACAGGCAGAACGGTCATGAGGTCACTGAGATCATACCGGAACTCACTGTCCTGCCCAGCCAGCTCGTCCAAAACACCGCGGATTTCGGCGCGAACTTCCTCCACCGATTCTTCGATCAGAAAACGCCGGTCGAATATCGCCGCGCAGCGGTCCGCCACACAAGGAGTTTGGATGCCGGCCCCCGGTTGGCCCCCGGTGATCGAATTGATATTCACGCTCGCGTAGCGTGCGCCCGGCGGCTCAACGGGCATCTTCGTTTGCAACTTCCCCAGCTTGGGCCCTAATCGCCGTTCCATTTCTGTAATAAACCCGGCCATTTTGCTGATGGCGCTGACGCCCAGAAAAGGCATACTGCCGTGGGCGATCCGGCCGTGCGTGACCACTTCAAACCAATAAACACCCCGATGGCCGAGACACACCCGGTCAACGTTGAGCGGCTCGGTAATAATTACGTAATCGGTCCGTTCGCGGCTGATGAAGCCGTGCTCCGCCAGGTAAGCGACTCCCGCGAAGCCGCCGCTCTCTTCGTCCACGGTGCCGCTCTGCTCCACACAGCCGTGCAACTGAACTCCTGCCCGGCGGATCGCTTCCACGGCGTAGATGGATGCGGCGATGCCGGCCTTCTGGTCCGTCGTCCCCCGGCCATAAATCTTTCCGTCGCGCACCAGACCGCCAAAAGGGTCCACCGTCCACCCTGCGCCGACCGGGACAACATCGAAATGCCCGTTGAAGTGCAGCAGCGGCCGGGCGGGCAGGTCGCTCAGCGCGCCCACTACGTTGACCCGCGGATGCTGCGCCGTGTGCTCCGGGCGGCCTTTGGCGGCGACGTACTGCACCTCGTAACCGAAATCCTTCAGCCGCGCTCCGATGAACTCCGCGCATTCTGGATAGCACTCGCCCGGTGGATTGACCGTCGGGATGGCAGTCAGTCCCTTAAGGAAGTCAAGAAGTTCCTCCGCGAGCCCGTCAACGCGCGTAAGCACTGCTTCTTCTGTGTGGTTCAATCCATTGCATGATACCCCCGTTTTGACGACGGGACACGAGGTAATAGCCGCGTTCCTTTTTTCGGGTTGGCGCCCTCTGGGGTCGAGCACAGGCCAGCTTTCACCGGGCGTGCGCCCGCGGGATTTACGACGCCAGAATGGTGCTCGGTTCAGGATCGGAAGAAATTGCTTTATAGAGAGCGTCGGGAGCGAGGTCGGCTCCATTTGGCCAGCACACTGCGCCGTACTCGTCTACTCGCACTTGTGAGAAGAGAGCGGGATCGCGGAGCGGTTCGAAAACAGGCCCGAAGAGCCTGGATGACAGATCTACTGTCCTGCTTGTGCCATCGGCGAATGCCACTTCTAACGCGTATCTCTGACCGGCGCGAACGCGAACGACTCGATACATTTCATTACTCCAACGGCTGAATGGGACCGAGCGGCCTGTGCTCCTGCCCCTTGTTTCAATTCTCTCTCAGCTCTCCTCTGCGAAGCTCGGCCCAATCGAGCACCATCCCAAGGGCTCGGCGTGGAAGTTTTCCTTCGATGACTTCCAGCGTCTCGATCGCAACCTTGGCTTCGTGCTCCCCATAGACCGCGTGAAAGTGAGGGGGCGCGTGGTCGTCATAGTACATTCGGATCACGATTCCAAAAAAGATGCTCAGCGTTGGCATAGAGGGGCGATTCTACTTTGTTTGCTGATCTTTGTCAGTGACGCCCGCGCTCGTCTGGACCAGCCACATAACGGCTCTGAGGCACAGACGCCTCGATGACCGCACCAGAGACCATTAGCGATGAGCAGCAGTGAAGTGCTTGACCGAACGCGCCCCTGCATGTTAGTTTTCGGTACGCTACTCGGATCGCTGCGTTGATTTCAGACCCAGTCGCCCCTTCTCGCCGTCATGAGAACGACATCTAGGCGGTCCTCTGCACGGAGGGTGAATGCCGGATCGACTGTCCCTGATATTCGCTAGTCTCGCCTTGCTCCCATCGCTCGCCTATGCCCAAGCCACCGGCCAAATCACCGGCCTGATCAGCGACCCTTCAGGCAGCGTGGTCGTGAACGCCTCCATCGAAGCCGTCAGTCAGGCGACCGGCCAGATTCGCACCGTGTCGTCCGGCCAGGATGGCTTTTACACCATACCGCTGATGAACCCGGGCCTCTACCAGGTCAAGGCAAGCATGCCCGGCTTCAGTGTGTTGGTTCGGGACGGAATTGAAGTCGCAGTCAACGGCACCTCCCGCGCCGATTTCACTCTCCAGTTGGGGCAGGTCACGGAACAAATCACCACCCAGGATGTTGCACCGCTGGTAGAAACGCGGAATGCCACTTTGGGGATCGTGATCGACCAGCAGAAGGTTGTCGACCTGCCCCTGAACGGCCGCAACTTCGCGCAACTCGGAACGCTGCTCCCCGGCGTGGTTGCGCCGCCGGCCGCGCTGGGCGGTCTGAACGGCAACGCGACGGTAGGCGGCTTCGGCGACACCACGGGCAGTTTCAACGTGAATGGAATGCGGAATCAGTCCAACAACTTCCAACTGGACGGCGCGGCAAACAACGATTCGTTCAATAGCGGCTTTGTCATGCGTCCCCCGCCGGACGCTATTCAGGAGTTCAAGATCCTCACCCACTCATACGGGGCGGAGTATGGGCGCAACGCTGGTTCCGTAGTGAACGTGGTCACCCGGTCGGGCACCAACAAACTCCACGGCGGCGCCTGGGAGTTCAACCGCGACGATTCTCTGCAGGCCCGCAACTTCTTCGCCGCCACCACTCCGGCCCTGAAGCAAAACCAATACGGCGGCGACCTGGGCGGCCCTATCGTCAGGAAGAAACTGTTCATGTTCGGCTACTACGAGGGATTCAATAACACGCAGGGCTCCACGGCTACCCAAACGGTCCTCTCCGTGGCGCAGCGGGCGGGCGATTTTTCCGGCGGCGCGGCCATTAAAGATCCGCTCACCGGCGTGGTATTTCCCAACAACATCATTCCGGCGGATCGCATCAGCCCGATCGCGGCAAAGATTCTGGCCGGTTATATTCCGCTGCCGAATCAAGCCGGTAATCGTTTGGTCCGCTCGCCCAATGTCGAAGACACGCGCGAGCAGTTCGGCACCCGCGTCGATTATCAATTCAGCGAGAAACACTCCATTTTCGGCCGCTATTTATTCGGACACACGAACACCTTCGACCCTCTCGGCGGCTCCAACTTCTCTCCCAGTGGCAACCGCGCGCTCGCGCGAGTGCAGGATGCCATGGGCTCGGACACATGGATCATCCATCCCAACATGATCAACGTCGCGCGTTTCGGATTGAACCGGATCGATGCCAAGCCCACTACCACCAGCGGAAAAAGCATCAACGATCTCGGCTTCCAGTACTCTCCGAGCAACGCCGCGGCGGCCGGATTGCCGTTCATCACAGTGTCCGGTTTCTTTACCGCGGGAGACGCCCAGCAGCCGTTTGCAAACCGGATCAACAATGTCATCAGCTTTTCCGACGACCTGAATTGGGTCACCGGCAGACACTCGCTCAAGTTCGGCGGTGAGGTGAGGCGCGACCAGATCGATGTGAGTTACATAAACCGTCCCAACGGCGATTTCACGTTTTCCGGCCAATACAGCGGAAACGCCGCCGCCGATTTCCTGTTAGGATTTCCCATCCAGTTTCGACAGGCTACCGGAGACCCGAATCTTATCGGTTCCTCGTGGACCTACTCCGGCTACGGGCAGGACGAATTTCGTCTGAGTTCCCGCCTTACGCTGAGCTTCGGCCTGCGATATGAAGTGAATCAGCCCTTCACGGAAGCTTCGAACCATCTCGCCGCTTTCCATCCGGGCCAGCAATCCACGAAGTTCCCGCAGGCGCCTACAGGGCTTGTTTATCCGGGCGACACAGGTGTTCCTCGCGGTACCTATCACACTGACGCAGATAATTTCGCGCCTCGACTGGCCGCGGTATGGGATCCGTTCGGCAAGGGTCGCACCAGCGTTCGCGCCGCGTGGGGTCTCTTCTACGACACCATCCCCGGCCAGGGCGATTTCTTTCAAAACGGTACTCTCGCGCCTCCGTTCCAGCCGCTGACCGAAGTGAATTTCCCTCTGCAGGTAGCCTCTTCGCCGTTCGCCAATCCACTACAGGGAGTCTCCGGCGGCGCCGGATTCCCGGCGGGTCTCACCTTCATCGGCTGGGGGCCCGACTTCACGACTCCGATAGTTCAGCACTACAACCTCACGGTTCAGCAACAGATTGGCGAGTATTGGGGACTCGAAGCCGGTTATGTCGGTTCGACCGGAAATCACCTCCCGATCTTCATGGAAGTGAACCCCACCGTTCCGATTTTGACGCCCAAGCCGGCGATCGGCCCGCGAATATTCCCCGCCTTCGCGCTGGTAAGGCCGACCTTTTCTGTATCGAAATCCTGGTACAACTCGTTGCAGGCCAGCC
>JAOAPQ010000546.1 GCA_025462965.1 Bryobacterales bacterium | reverse complement strand
CGCTGGCCTTGCGCGCCGAGCGCTTGCGCATGGACTTCGATCGCGGCGCCGAGCGCGAGCGGCAGATGCGGTTCCTGATCGAGCGCGCGGTGCTTCAGCAAAGATTGAACCTGCGCGTGGACGGCATCCGCGCTTGCGAGTGCCTTGGCGTAACTGCGTTGTCCCAGTTCCACGCGGGCTTGGCGGGCTGCATCGTCCAGGGATTCGGGCGAGAGCGTCATGAACAGGAGAAGGAGGAACGCGGTATTCATAGCTGATGCACCCAACCTTCGCGCCACCCGGTGCGGATGGCGGCCCAGGTTCCGGAGGTCAGGTGATTATATGTTGCCTGATTGAGGCCTTTTGTTTTGAAAATTTGCCGGAATTCTTCAAAGGCGGCTTCGGGGCCGGCGGAAACCCCGCCGGAGGCAACGCCCCCGGAGGTCGCTTTCTTCGGCTGGAAGACGGGATTTACCTGTTCGGCAAAGGTCTTGATGGCTTCTTCGTCGGTTGGGCCAAACGGGACCGCGTTGATGACGAGTTCCTGTCCGTTCGGGCCGGGCACGCGGCCAATCAGAATCGATTTCGGAAAGAGACCGCTGGACGGAGTCGTGGCCGGCGCGATCCGGAGCAGGAGCGGCTCGTTATCGATTCCATCGATGGCCAGGTAGATGGCAGAGGAATGGATGGGATCGCGTTCAAGCGAACCGAAGTACGGCTTGGTGGCTTCGAGCTTCAGCATCGCTGCCCGTGAGGCGATGCGGGCGCGCACATCGTCGGTGAGTCGTTTCGTTCCGGCGAGTTCGATCACGAGGTTGGCAATCGCAGCGGCTTCTCCTGTCCGCACGGGAAGATCGAACAGGCTCGGGGTCATGCGATGTCCAGCGTCTTTAGATATTCGCGGAAAGGTCCGCCCAGGTCTTCGCGTTTCAGCGCGAACTCGACCGTGGCTTTGAGGAAGCCGAGCTTGTCGCCCGCGTCGTAGCGCTTGCCATCGAACCGGCAGGCGTAGATCGGCCGGCTGCGGAGCAGGTGCTTTAGAGCGTCGGTGAGCTGGATTTCCGAACCGGCGCCGGCCTCGATGGCGCCAATGGAGTGGAAGATTTCGGGCGTCAGGACATAGCGGCCGATGATGGCGAGGTTCGAAGGCGCGTCGGCGGCTTTCGGCTTTTCGACCATGTCGGTGATGCGGAAGACGCGGTCTCGCGTGCCGTTATAAAGAATGGGCTCCGCGGCAACGACGCCATACGCCGAGATCTTGTCGTTCGGCACTTCCATGACGGCAAGGACGGGCGCATTGAAGAACTCATAGACGTCAAGAAGCTGGCGGAGGCAAGGCACTTCAGCTTCGATGACGTCGTCGGCGAGCACGACGCAGAAGGGTTCATTACCGACAAGGTCGTTGGCACGCATCACGGCGTGGCCGAGGCCGAGAGCTTCCTTCTGGCGAATGTACGCTACATCGATCATGTCAGACACGTTACGAACGATGGCGAGGAGATCTTTCTTCCCGCGGGTTTCGAGCAGATTTTCGAGCTCAAAGCTGACATCGAAATGATCTTCGATGGCGCTTTTGCCGCGTCCGGTGACGATAATAATGTTCTGGATGCCGGAATGGATGGCCTCCTCTACGCCGTACTGAATAATCGGCTTATCTACGATAGGCAGCATCTCCTTGGGTTGGGCCTTGGTGGCGGGGAGGAATCGGGTGCCGAGTCCCGCGGCGGGGAACACGGCCTTGCGTACTTTTGCGGGCATCAGCACTTAGTTTGATGGAGGGGCCGGGCTTGCGCAAGAGTTACCCGACCTTTTCGGCTATGGATTTGCCTTGCAGGAAGAGCAGCAGATAATCCGGACCGCCGGCCTTGGAATCCGTGCCGGACATATTGAAGCCGCCGAACGGATGCGCGCCGACCATCGCGCCCGTGCATTTTCGATTGATGTACATATTGCCCACGAAGAAGTGTTTGCGGGCTTGTTCAATATGATCGGGATCGTTCGAGAACACCGCGCCTGTGAGGCCGTACTGCGAATCGTTGGCCAGCGCCAGCGCGTGGTGGAAATCGCTGGCGCGTGTCACGGCGAGAACCGGCCCGAAAATTTCCTCTTGAAAGATCCGCGCGTGCGATTCGACATCCGCGATGATAGTGGGCGGAACAAAATATCCTTCGCCTTCGACCGGGCGCTCGGGCGTGAGGAGACGGCCCTCGGACTTTCCGGTCTCAATATATTTGAGTATGGATCGGCGGGCGCTCTCGCTGATCACCGGGCCCATGTAGTAAGCGGGGTCGTCCGTGGGACCGATGGTCAGTGTGGCTGCCTTGGCCTGGAGCTTCGTCAGGAAGTCATCGTAAACCTGCGTGTCCACAATGGCGCGCGAGCAGGCGGAGCACTTCTGGCCCTGGTAGCCGAACGCGGAGTAGAGCACGCCATCGACGGCTCGATCGAGATCGCACGTGGCGTCGACGATGATGGCGTCCTTGCCGCCCATCTCGGCGACTACGCGCTTGATCCAAACCTGGCCTGGCTGGTGTTTCGCCGCCAGTTCGTTGATGTGAAGCCCGACATCGCGAGAGCCCGTGAAGGAGATGAAGCGTGTTTTCGGATGTTGGACGATGAGATCGCCGATAGCGGCGCCGCTGCCAGCGAGAAGGCTGAAGGATTTCGGCGGGAAGCCGGCTTGGAGCAGGAGCTCCGCGAATTTGGCGGCGATGACCGGCGTCTCGCTCGAGGGCTTGATGACGACCGTGTTCCCCGCTACCAGAGCGGCGGTAGTCATGCCGGCCAGAATGGCAAGCGAGAAGTTCCACGGTGGGATCACGATGCCTACACCCAAAGGAAGGTAATGCAGTTCGTCCTTTTCGCCGGGCATCTGAACCACGGGCTGCGGCCCGGAGAGACGAGCCATTTCGCGCGCGTAGTATTCGCAGAAATCGATGGCTTCCGCCGTTTCAGCTTCGGCTTCCGGCCACGTCTTTCCGGATTCGTAGACCAGCCAGGCGTCGAATTCAAGCTTCAGACGGCGAAGCAGATCCGCGGCGCGAAGCAGCATTTGCACACGAGTTTCCGGCTCGACGGCGGCCCATTCGGGGAAATAGTCGTAGGCAGCCTCGACGGCCTGGTTCGCCAGTTCCGGAGTCGCCTTCGAAAGCGTCCCGATGATTTCGGACGGGCGTGAGGGATTAACTGAGCGCAGTTTCTCGTCCGTGCGGACCCGCCTGCCGCCGACCATGAGTTCGTATTCCTGGCCAAAGGCGGCGCGCACCCGGCGCTGCGCTTCTTCCATGGCATGGCGGTTTTGCGGATTGGAGAAATCGGTGTATGGTTCGTTGCGGAAATCGGGGAGAGTCATGGGATTGTCTCGAGGAGTCGCTGGTCTTCCGCGACGGTCGCGAAAGCGTGGTTCATGTCATGGCCGAACCCCAGCCACCAATGTTCGCGCGCGGCTTGTGTAAGAAGCCTCTGGCGCGATTCCATGGCGGTGACAGGGTAGAGGTCGAACGCCGCCACCCACGTTAATTTTAGATGCTCGGCGGTGGGGACCAGATCCGCCAACAGGCAGAATGTCTCGCCGTGCGAGTGCGCCTTGACCACCATCATGTCGCGATTATGGCCGGGAGCGACTTCCACGGCGATGCCGGGCGCGACCTCGTTCGAGCCCTCCAAAAGCGTCATGCGACCGGATTCAACCAGCGGATCGTAATTGTGGTCGTGGTAGCTGATGCTATCGCGCGGGCTGCGCTCATGCGCGTATTCCCACTCGCCGCGCTGCGTGAAGTAGCGGGCGTTGGGAAAGGCCGGCCTGGCGTTGAGCAAGTTGCCGCTGCAGTGATCCCAGTGAAGATGCGTGTTCATGACGATGTCTACGCTGTCCGGATCGACGCCGTGGCTGGCGAGGACTTCGGGAAGAGTGGGGATGCGGCTGGGCAGGTTCATGCGATCCCGCGCCCGTTCATCGAATTCGTGGCCGCCGCCGGTTTCGAGGAGGATAATATGATCGCCGGTTTCGATCAGGTAGCAGTTGAAGGCGAGCGGGATGCGGTTTCGATCGTCGGGCGCGATGCGCTTCGCCCAGAGCGTCTTCGGGACGATGCCGAAGACCACACCACCGTCCCAGTAATAGTGGCCGGCGCGGATGAGCCGGATCTGGAAATCGCCTACTTTCAGCCCTGAACCATCTTTCGTCCGCGTTCGAACAGCTCCGCGGCTTCTTCGGCCAGCGCACGTCCTCGATCGTACAGTTCCTTGCCTTGATCCATAAGATTCTTACCGGATTCGGCGATTGCTTCGAGACCTTCGTCCGCCTTGCTGGTGATGTATTCGCGGCTTTCTTTGCCGGGTTTAGGCGCGTACAGAAGCGCTACGGAAGCGCCTACAACCGCGCCGGTGATGAACCAGAGGTACCCGTTGCTGCCTTCGCTGTCCGACATGCTGTTTCTCCTAACGGCTAGGATATCCTGAAATCATGTTGACAGAAGACGCTTCGCATGAGCTTGATCTGGTTCCAATATTCGCCTCGTCGAACCACGACGCAGAGATGGAGGCGGTAACCATCAAGGGAATCCTGGAGGCGAGCGACATTCCGGTTGTCCTGGTCGGACCGAGTTCCATTCCCGCGCTCGAGTTTCAGGTGCAGGTGCCTGA
>JAOAPQ010000470.1 GCA_025462965.1 Bryobacterales bacterium | reverse complement strand
GTAAGCATATTGTGAATAGAATACCGTGCCCGTCTAACCGGCGAACGAGGGACCGCGAGTCAGCTATTTGCCCCCGATCGCCTTTGCCTGTTCCCGCAGTTCGGCATAGTCCGAGTCGCGAAATGGGCCGTGCCTGCGCCAGGTAACCTTTCCGTTTGGATCGAGCAGCGCCACATAAGCGTCGTCGGGCGCGGCAAAGCCCATTACCTCTTTCCATTTCTCTGAATCGTGAAAGACCACCAGAAGCTTGTCCTGCCTTCCGGGCGGTACGGATTTCTTCATACCTCCTACGACCATGCCGCGAATCAGGCGCGGAACGCCTTCGAGCACGGCGATCTGATACATGGCGTATCGGGGATCTTTGCCGAAATCGCCATCGAACCGCCCCCGCCACGCACCGGTAGGAGTTTGCGACGCACGGGAAAACCCGACGATCAGCAGCATTACGCGACCCCTGCCGGCCTCCGGAAGGGACACCGGCTTACCGGAGAGCGTTTCCAAGTCGAAGTGAGGCAGCGTCGCGGTCCACGCAGGCGCCGCCGAAACGGCGAGGAGTAGAAGAGCTTTGACCAAATCAGAGCAATAAGACATCAACCTATCATTCAACAGAACCGAGCCGGAACAGAAGCCGCTCGAATCGGAGCGGATTAGTTCTCCCTCTTGCGGCTGTAGCCGGATATTCACAATTGCGAAATACCCCTGAAATCCCGGCTCGCTAACGTTAGAAGATGTTTCGCTTTCTGTTCATTTCGTTATTCCTCTGCCTACCGGCATTAGCCCAGTTCGACGCCACCGTTCTCGGCACGGTGAAAGATACTTCCGGGTCCGTTGTAAACAACGGCAAGGTCACGCTCTCGAACCTGGCGAACGGCACTCAGCAGGGCACCGTTACGAACGCCGCCGGAGAGTATCAGTTTCTCAATGTCCGGCTTGGGGAGTACACCCTGAAGGCCGAGGCCCCCGGCTTTAAGACCGCTTCCGCGGAGCGCTTTACCGTTACAGTCAATGCCCATCAGCGTGTCGACCTGACCCTCGAGGTGGGCCAGGTTTCGGATAACGTCGTCGTCAGCGGCGCGGCCGCGCTGCTGGAGACCGATTCGAGCGAGCGCAGCCAGGTGATCAACAGCCGCGAGATCCTGAACCTGCCCCTGAACGGCCGGTCCTACGCCGACCTCACGCTGCTGGTTCCGGGCGTGCGCAAGTCCGTACTGGAGAACCAGAGCGACAGCAGCCGGGAAGCCTCGTACAACATCAACGGCCAGCGCGCCGAATCGAATAATTTCATCCTGGACGGCATCGATAACAACGCACAAGGGACCAGCAACCAGGGCTTTTCCAATCAGGTGGTGCAGATTACACCGGACGCGGTGCAGGAATACCGCGTGGAGACGAGCAACTATAGTGCGGAATACGGCCGCGCTTCGGGCGCTGTGATCAACGCGACCACGCGCAGCGGCACCAACACGCTGCACGGCTCAGTCTGGGAATACCTGCGCAACACCGATCTGAATGCCGTCGGCTTCTTCCAGCCGCTGGGTGGCGTGAAGCCCACCTATATCCAGAACCAGTTTGGAGCGGCGGCGGGCGGACCGATCATCCGGAACAAGCTGTTCCTGTTCGGCGATTACGAAGGCCTGCGCCGCATTACGCGAACTCTGACTTACGCGACCGTACCCACCGCCGACCAGAAGGCGGGCAACCTGGGTGTGCCTGTAGTGAATCCTTATACCGGCGCAGTTTACGCGAATGGAGTAGTTCCGCAGTCGCTGATCACGCCATCCGCGGTCACAGTTCTGGCCGCTCTGCCTCTTCCCAATGTGAATCAGGTGAGCAACAACTTCCAGTCGCTCCCTCGCGGCAGCATCACTGATAACAAGGGCGATTTTCGGATGGACTTCTACGCGAACCAGAAACTGACGGCATTCACGCGCTACAGCCATCGCGTGGACGATATCTTCAGTCCGCCGAACATCCCTGGCCCCGCAGGCGGCAATTCCAACGGCAACGTGCATATTTTTAACCAGCAGGTCGACCCCGGCGTTACCTATAGCTTCAGCCCGAGTTCCGTGCTGGATGCGCGCCTGGGCTTCACCTGGACCGAGGGCGGCAAGAGCCCGATCGGCCTGGGTCAGCCAAGCCTGCTGACCGGCGTGCCCAACCTGCCCACGGATCCGCTGGTAGCCGGGGCGCTTTACAGCCAGAGCGTCGGTGGCGGCTTCTCCCAATTCGGGCGCCAGGGCAGCAACCCGCAATTCCAGAATCCGTTTGTGATCGATCCGAAAATAAATTACTCGAAGTTCCTGGGACGCCACACGCTCAAGTTCGGATATGAATACTTGTGGATCGACACTGTCATCGACGATTTCAACCCCGCTTATGGTTCCGAGAACTACACCGGAGCGTTCAGTAAACCGGGCGCGGCGAGCGGCGTGACGAACCTCAATCCGAATAACGTCCCGGCGGGCGTGGTTCTCCAGGCCTATGGAATGGCCGACTACCTTTTCGGCGCGCGCAGCAATTACCAACTCAACAACCTGGCCGTAGTGGATTACAAGCAGTTCATGCATTTCCTCTACGCGCAGGACGATTGGAAAGTCACGGACCGCCTTACGTTGAATCTGGGCCTGCGCTACGAAGTCGCGTCTCCGCAATGGGTGCAGGACTATCACCTCGCCAATTTCAATCCAGCCACTCAGACTCTGGTTCAGGCGAAGGCCGGCGACCTTTACGACCGCTCTCTGCAGGAAACGCAGTTGAACAACTTCGCTCCGCGTTTCGGTTTCGCATGGCGTCCCATCAATAAGACCGTGCTGCGAGGCGGCTACGGCATCAGTTACCAGCAGTTCAACCGCCTGGGCGGCGAGAACCTGCTGGCCTATAACGGCCCGAACATCGTCAACGCGTCCATCGACCAGACTCCCAGCCAGGGGCTGTGCGGGGCCGATAGCAATCCAACGACATGCTTCCGGCCGACCTCACTCGGCTTCCCCACGAACTTTGCCGTGCCTGCGAATTTCAACACTCTGACGGCGCAGGCGCGCTATATTCCGAGCAACAATCCGACGGGATATGTGCAAAGCTGGCACCTCAGCGTACAGCGCGAACTCGGCAAAGACCTTGTACTCGATCTGGCTTATGTGGGCAGCCACGGCGTTCATCTGATGATCCTGGCGGATGCGAACCAGGCCGTGCCGAATCAGCCGGGGCAGAATCTGTCCCTGCAGGCGCGGCGCCCGTACTCCAACTTCAACTTCATCGAAATCGCATACGGGGCCGGCTTCTCCAGCTACAACGCGTTCCAGGCGAAACTGGAGAAACGCTTCTCACGCGGCCTGTACCTGCTGAACTCGTTTACCTGGTCGAAGGCGATCGACAATGCGGCCGGCCATCTGGAAACTTACGGCGGCGATAACTCGCGCGCCAACTATGCGAACCTCAGCAACGACAAGGGACTTTCGAGCTACGACCAACCGTTCAACAACACCACGTCCATCGTCTGGGACCTTCCTTACGGTAAAGGGCGGTCCTTCGGCTCGAATGCGCCCGCGGCCGTGCAAGGTGTACTCGGCGGATGGCAGTTCAGTGCCATCAACACAGCCGCCAGCGGCCTTCCGATCAACCTATCCTACAACCCGACCCAGCAGTTTTCGGTGAGCAGCGCGCCCACCTATCGCCCGAACGTGAGCGGCAACCCCGTGACGCCCGAAGGCCAGCGGACCACGCAGAATTACCTCAATCGGGCGACGGTTTCGGTGCCGACGGACCCGAGTCATCCTT
>JAOAPQ010000467.1 GCA_025462965.1 Bryobacterales bacterium | reverse complement strand
CGTGAGCGCGCAGGATGCTCTCGATGAAGTCGGGAACGGATTGCTTCCTGCGCTCGGCGGAGATCGCCGTGCTGGAGTCCAGCACTAATCCCAGGAGGGCGGATGCCATGGCTACTGGTGGCTGGCGATGATTTCCTCGAGGTCGCGCCCGAAGTCTTCGTCCAGCGTGACGGTCGAGTTGCGCTGCTTCGCCTCTTCGAGGATTTCGGTAATGGGCCGTCCGCTGCGATGAGGCGCACGGATCACGGCAACGGGCCGGTGGTCTTCCTGCTCGATAATTACTTCGCTGCCCTGCTCGACCTTCGCCAGCACCGCGCGTACGTCGCGGGCAAGCTCGGCTTCTGTGATGCGCAATGTCATCCCGTCTTCGATCATAGCGGCACTTGGTTCCCGACTGTTAAGGCAAGTGACGGCAGCCAGGCGCGCACGATGGTTTCGAGCTGCCTGCCATAACCCATGTTGTCCGGATACTGACGGCGCTCAGCCATGAGAGCGAACACCCGCAGCATGTTGAGCGCGATCTCCGTATCGACGCCCCACATTTCGTCAGATCGAAACCGACACACTCTTCCGAATTCCACCAGGCAAGCAGGAAATTCGCCACGATCCGGCTTTGCCCGGTGCCGCCCTGCGCGATCTCATCGTTCGACGCCCTTGCATCTGACTGTGGGAGATTCGGCTCCTGGGATTCTCTCGCTGAGTCTGAACGGCAACGGGCCGGGCCTGGTTCTCAATGCTGGTAACACATTCTCTAGCGCAACCAATCCGACGCCGAAATTCCCGAGGGCCGCAGCCGAGCCCCGAAATCAACCGTTCGTCGCTGACGACTTTCAAAATTTGATCCGCGCGGCGAATTGGTTGTAGCGGGGGATTCGCCGCGGAACCGACCTGTCCGAATGACGAATTGACCTGGTTCCCGTTGATGTCGAATCTCGGGGTGGTATTGATGGCGGAGAATTGCGTGTGATTGAAGGTGTTGTAGTTCTCCAATCTTTGACCGGGACGTTCTTGAACAGGTCAACCGACCAATTCGCGATGCCCGGCCCGATGATGGGGGCGAAGGGTGCATTACCAAACGTGCCTTGTGCCGGACGATGGAAGCAGCCGGTGTTGAACCACTGGTAGAACGAGCCCTGCCCTCCGTTGTTCGGATTGCGGCTCGAGTAACGACCGCACTTTACCATTCAAAGTGCTCAGAATTTCTTCTTTGCTGTAATCAAGGACGGGCCTGCGCCACACTCGACGCTCCTGTCGAGTTATCCATTGATGCAGCCGCAATAACTCTCAATATGTCCTGTTTGAGCAAATAGACTGATACGGCCAAGAGAACCACGTCCTTCATAAGGAACGCAACGTTACCGGTCATCGCAGGAAAGCCGCCAGCAGATGCAGCCCAGCCATCTGGAAAGAACGGAATAATCGTGATGGTTCCTACAAAGGAAGCGCATGAGCCAAGGGCGCCAAGAATGCCCAGCTTCTTATTCCAGAAACCTAAGAACAAAAGCAGGCCAAACAACCATTCCGCCGCGCCCAGAAACCAACTTGCTCCACGGATGCCGAAGACGGGGTAAAGCCAGAAGATAAGAGGTCCGTTGCTTATATAAGGGACCAAGACCTGCGCCTCATATTCGAACCACTTCTGGTAACCAAATAACGCGAAAATGAGCACCATTGAGGCACGCAAGAAGTGATAGTCAAGGTCGTCCTTGAGCAGACCCATCCTGATCAGGATTTTGATGAGAAAAGTCACATTTTGCCCCTTTATTGAAAGACTTCGTGCTGAACACGATCAGGCGGCTCGCCGCCGAGAATCACAATGTCCATAATCGTCCGGGCCGGCAGCTTTTGGTGGTGAGGAAATGTTTTTCCATGAATTCAGGTGAGCCCCTTTCAGACTTATTGTCTATAAAGACCTAAGACTCGCGCCACCATCCACGAACAGCGTCTGACCTGTAACGAAAGGAGCCAAGTGGCCGGTAAGAAAGGCTATCGCGGCAGCAATCTCACCCGGTTGCGCGAACCGCTACATAGGCACGGGAATGCGAGATGCTGTAACACGCTTACGAAATACGTGTGCAAGGTCCAGTGGACGCTCGAGCGCCTGAGCCGACGGGAGTTCGTACCCCGCGAAACTCGTGTCTCAGTACCACTGATGACTTTCAAAATTTGATCCGTGCGGCGAATTGGATGTAGCGGGGATTCGCCGCGGAACCGACCTGGCCGAATGACGAATTGACCTGGTTCCCGTTTATGTCGAATCTCGGGGTGGTATTGATGGCGGAGAATTGCGTGTGATTGAAGGTGTTGTAGGTCTCCACGCGAAGCTGGAAGATGACCTTCTCCTTGACCGGGACATTCTTGAACAGGGCGACGGACCAATTCGCGATGCCGGGCCCGGTGATGGGGGCGAAGGGTGCATTACCAAACGTGCCTTGCGCCGGACGATGGACGCAGCCGGTGTTGAACCATTGGTAGAACGAGCCCTGCCCTCCGCTATTCGGATTACAGGTCAAGACAACGCGCGCGGGATCGCCGCCGCCGGTGATATCGGTCCCGTCCACAGTGGTGAAGCTCGAGGTGGGCTGGGACGTGCCGCACGCCGTGGTCCCACTAAGGCCGAAGGCACACGGTGCACCGGAGGTGAACGACGTTATGCCGGAGATCTGCCAGTTATCCAATCCCCAACGCGCCACCGGGTTGTTCCAGCGCTTGCTCGCGTTCGGAAGATCCCACAGGTAATTAAATGTCAAATTGAATTTACGATCGAATCCGGCCTGGCCGTAATTGTAAACGCGCGGATTGATGTACGTCGCGATCGTTCCGTTGTAGCTATCCGTGTAGTCCATTGCCTTCGACCACGTAAACGAGGAGCCGAATTGCATACCGTGGGAAAAACGCCTGTTGACCTGCGCTTGCAGCGAATGATAGCTCGATGTGAGTCCGTAGGTTTCGAGGTTGATACTGCCATAGCCAGGATAGGGGCGCATGAAGTTGTCGGGCAGCACGCCGCCGATGGGGCTCTGGCTCGACGCCAGGAAGTGCGCTCCGGGCGCGACCGTATTGATGGCTATGTAGTCGGTCAAGTGGCGGCCAAGCGTGCCCACGTACGCGACGTCGACCACCGTGCCAAATCCTATATTGCGTTGAATTCCAAAGCTCATGTTGTACGCCGCAGGCATCTCGGGATACAACTGATTCGCGTGACCCACGGACGGAGGACCTAACAGCGCGCCCGCACTCAGAAACGTATTCACATTCCCGTAGTATTGGGTCAGAGAGAAAATGTTCGGCGGATTGGACACCATATCGCCTGCCTGCCCGGTACGCGCCCGGGCGTTCAGTAAGATGCCGAATCCTCCCCGGATGGCGGTTTTGCCGTCACCGAAAGGATCGTAGGCAAAGCCGAGACGCGGGGCCGGCATCACTCCCGTACCGTAAACCAGTCCGCTCGGATAGCCGGACGCATTCACGCTGATGGAGCCGTTCGACAAGTTGCCCGTGCCGGGCACGAACAGCCCCGCGTACACGGATGGGTAGGTTTGGCCAGTGAGAGGATTGACGGCCACATTCTGGCCATTGACCTTGGCGGGAGCGTACAACACGGGAGCCTGGGCGGGACTGTAGAGGCTCGGAATAAAGTTTGAGCCGTTCTGGAGCGTCTGCGGAAGCCCCCAGGTAAAGCGGACCCCGAAATCCAGAGTCAGCTTCTTCGTGACGCGCCACTGATCCTGCGCGTACCATTCGAACGTCCTTGTGTGGGGCTTATAATCCGGACGATTGTTGATCTCCGAATAACTGGAAAAGTTTCCAAGCAGCGCGTTGGAGTAAGCGTAGTTGCTATCGAACGGATTGCTCGTGTTCTTGTCGAACACAAAGTTACCGGCAAAGCTGCCGCCTGTGTGCTTCTGCAGATACGTGTCGAACTGGACGTCGAGTCCGACCTTCCATGTGTGATTGTTCCAAACTTTCGTCAGGCCGTCGGTTACGCTGTAATTCGAGACCACGTCCTCCAGCGGGAAGCGCCCGTTCGGTCCTCCACCCGCGGCATTCGGGACCCCGCCGAAGCTCATCTGGGGGATGAGGCCGAGCGGATTCAGGTTCGGATAGAGCTGGCCGAGATTGATTCCGTAGCTGCTCTTCTGGAGCAGTTTCAGGCTCTGCGAGGTCAGGATCTGGTCCTCGGTCCAAAAGGCGGTCCCAAGCGTGAGTTCGTTTACCAGCGTCGGGGTAGCGGCCCAGACCAAATTGATGGCTACGTTCGGGTTGTGGGTCTTGTAGTTGGCGGGCGCCAGCCATGCATCCGCGTTCGCGGGCGAATTGTAGCCGTCGTTATTCACGACCATGTTCAGCCCACGAAAGAACATGCGCCAGTTATCGGCGATGTTGTAATCCACGCGAAGGATCTCCTGCGTGGTTGGCTGATCGGCGAACGTGTTGGTCACATAGTTGTAGTTGTAGCCGCTGATCGCAGTGTTAGTGAAGTTCGGTTGAGGAAAGATATTGAGCAACGCCTGTGTCGTAGGATTGATCCGGCTCGCGGGAACAGTATTGTTGGGGAATGAAAGCCCGTTCAGCGGATCCTTGATCGAAATCAGCTTTCCATTGGTGTCGAAGGTCTGGGAGAAATCGCCCTGGCGCTGGAGCGCAGTCGGAACGGTATAGTACTTGATTCCGTCGGGCGATTTAATGGGAAGATACTCCTGCGAGTAGAAGAAGAAAAGCTTGTTCTTGTTTCGATTGAACTTGCCCGGCCAGAAGACGGGGCCGCCGATGTTCCCGCCGACCGTGTTGTAGCGATAGCGGGGTCTGGGCTGGCCGTTCAGGTTGTTGAAGAAGTTATTGGCGTTGAAGTCTTCGTTGCGAACGTAATAGTAGGCCGTTCCGTGAAAGGCCTGAGTCCCGGACTTAGTGACAAGGCTGACGACCGCGCCGGACGCTTTGCCGTACTCGGCCTGATAGTTCGACAACAGCACCTTGACCTCCGCAATCGCGTCCAGATTGGGCGGAGTATCCAGGTTGTTATATCCGCGCGTGTTGCCGATGACGCCGTCGACTGTGGCCGTAACGTACTCGCTACGGACGCCATTTATGGTGGGCAAGGCGAAGGTCCCGAGGCTGGAACTGCCATCGCTTCCCACAACGCCGGGCAGGGTCCGAAGCAGGCTGGTGACATCGCGGCCGACCGTTAACAACTGCGCGGTCTGCTCACCGCTGACCAGACCCGAACGCTCGGCACTGGTGCTCTGCACGGGCGTGATGTCGGCTGTGACCGTAACTGATTCATTGAGCGAACCAATTTCAAGCGTCAGGTCCCCGGCGGAGAGGCGATCCGAGGCGGTGAGGGTCAGGTTCTTCTTTTGGAATTGCTTGAAGCCTTGCGCGGTTACGCCAACGGTGTACACGCCCGGCAGCACGGATGTGAAAACGAAGTCTCCGGTCGCACCGGTGGTCAGGTTTTGGATTCCGGAGGTGGCCTGATTGATGAGCCGGACCTCGGCGTTCGGCACGGACTGGCCGGTTGTATCCATTACCCGTCCGCTGATGGTGCCGCTCTCGGTCTGCGCGAATGCGGATGCTATGTAGAGAAGGTAGGCGGCGGGAAAAGATCGAAGAAGGCGCTTCATGGTCGCTTTCATGTGGCCAAATCATGCTATCACGATCAACCGTTGGCGTTTACTTTATCGATATCGTAAGGAGATTGCATATTTGAGGCTAATACTTCCGCGCCGCGTCGAGATGCTTGTCAACCGGTTCAGCGCCCGCGGCTACGTTGCGGGCAGATGGCGGCTCACGCGGGTTCAGGCAGAATCACACGGAGCTGGTCACGACAGAACCCCCCTCCTCGGCCGCCAATGAGCGTCATCGTAGTTCGAGTTCGTCGATGGAAGCAACCAAGCTGATCAGTGAATTTCCCTTCTCGCGCAGCTTCTGCGCGACTGGTGTCCCACTGTTCGCGAGCGCTTGAGACAACCTGATAAAGTTTCGAATCTCGTTATACCATTCCGAAACCAACTCGGGCTGTATGTTCGAGACATTCAGAAGAGACACGTAACGATCAAGCACCTTGTCGCGATCCAGCCCAGGAGGAGCAGCCATTACTGCTTGCGATAACAACTCGCACTTGTGCCTGATCAAATCCGTACTGGATTCACCAGGGGGAGGCTCCAGGCTCTCGACCGAGTTTATAAAAGCCGAAAAGAGAGCTTTCCACTCACTCGTGTTTTTCTTTTCATCGGACAGACTCTGTCTCTGATCGCCGAACATTAAGGCAAACCACTGTTTCGACAGATCCTCATCCTGGGGTGAACGTGAAACCGCGTCATTGCCTAAACCTGCGATCACCTTGTCAGGGCGAACTTCTTCGCTCTCTATTGCAGATAACGGGGATCCGATCGCGCGCGCGCGCCGGTTAAACCCCTCAACTACCTTCGTTGACCAACGTGCGTAGACGAAAGCGGGGTCCCCGGTTTCTTCGCAACGCGCAGACCGGAGATTGGTGACGAGATAGGTGCGCCATCCTTTCAACAAGGCGAGACCGGGCCCGGTTCCGACAATCTCATCAGCCAGTTTCATCGCTTGTTCACCAGCCGCCTCAAGATTTGCAAAGAAGGCGCGATTATCAGGAACGATCGTTTCCAGCCGCTGAGCGTAAAGACCAACAAGGGAGGTCAGCTCCTCCGGGCGCAATTGTTGTGAGAGAAGCATCTGTGCCGCGGGTTCCACCTCGATGGGCGAGGCTATGGCCAGGATTACGCCGCGAAGAAACTGGACGTGTTCACGCTTTTGTTGCTCCTGCGGCGAAAAGCCGCGCTTTGCGAGCGCACCAGCAGTTTGAAAATACACGTGCACATTGGGGATTAGAGCGTCCGAACAGGCGAGAGAAGGAATCTGGCGCGGCGACATTCTTTCGAACAGCTTTCGGGCTTCCGGCGGATCAATGGACAGCATCGCCGCAACTGCCGAAGTCTGAAGAGTCAATCGGTCTAACCCGCTGTTTATTTGGCTAGCTTTGATGAAGCGTTTGGGTATCTTCGGCGCAGGTCCATCCGGCATTGAGACCGGATCTACTCGCCACGCGATTGTCGCTGAAGCAGCCGCATCAAAGCTTTCCGCAATCAATTCGCGCTTCCATGCAATGTCATTCAAGCTGGAAGAGGATGCAATGGACAAAAGTGCAAGAGCCCGCAGCGGCGCCGGAGCTGTTTCCGCCAAATCAAAGATTGCGGTCAACCTCGGATAAATACGCCTGCGAGTAACCCACTTGGACTCTCCCGGCGAATCCTGAGCCGAAGCCGCGCAGGTAAGCGCGAACAAACCAAGCAATGCGTATCGGCTCAGCACGTTTATCGGAGTTTATCGCAGCTCAACTGGCATCCGCGGCTTGGAGCTATGGCACGGACTTCGGGCGCCCACCCGACCACGCCGTACGGGAATCGTTCAACGATATTTCTATTTCGCGTTGACCGCTCTACGGAAATCATATTTCCATTCGAACGTAACACTACCGCACCACTTGTGCCTTAGTATCATGTGAGTACGCAGGCGAATGGAAATTCGCCAGAAGGAGCTGCCGCAATGACGAGGGCGATTCTGATTATCGCCTTTCTGATGGAACTAGCGCGTCCCGCGAGTTCCCAAGCGGCACCCCAAGAGCTCAACAAAGCTGTCGACAAACGTCACATTACGGCGCCTGCCGGTCCGGTACGAAAGGCGAGCGTGGATCCCCGGCCAATCCAGCTGCCCGTCATCGATGGGGCGGACATCCGGTTCGCACGTATTTCCACAGCCGACGGGCTGTCGCAAACAAAAGTGGACCGAATTGTACAGGACGATCAAGGTTTCATGTGGTTTGGCACGCAGTATGGGCTGAACAGGTACGACGGCTACAACTTCAAGGTCTTCGCTCACGATCCAGGAAATCCCAACAGTCTCAGCGGCGTGCGCATTCGCGCCCTCTTCAAGGATCGCGATGACACTCTCTGGGTGGGATGCGATCAGTTCATCAATAAATTCGACCCCAAGACCGAGACTTTTACACGGTACCCGGTTCCGTTTGTCAACCACATAAGTCAGGACAGTGCTGGAATGTTGTGGTTAGCGACAAGCACGGGCTTGTATGGATTGGATCGGTCGACAGGGCGAATTCGCCGCTATTCTCATGATCCGAACGATCCTTCGAGCCTCAGCAGCAACGACATCGCATTGAGTGGTGAAGATAAAGAGGGCAGGTTTTGGGTTGCGAGTACCGAGGGCCTGGACGAATTCGACCGCAGAACGGGGAAGGTAATACTACACATTCGATTGGCCGAACGTCCGGGGGAGTTCTTGTTTTACGAAGATCGCTTCGGTACATTCTGGATCTTTAACGCCTCCGGCAATCCGTTGGCTGTGTTTGACCGGAAGACGAACACGCTGACACACTATTCGTTGCACAACGAGGAACTGCCCGCGACGGCCTTGGCCATAAGGGCAGTGGGCGAAGACAACAACGGCACTCTGTGGCTCGCAACGCACGACGCCGGTCTGCTCAAATTCGACCGGGAGCATCGGAGATTTGTCCGTTACCACAATAATCCTGCCGACGCCGAGAGCCTGCCCGAGAATAGTGTGATCAGCCTATTCGCGGATCGAGAAGGGAGCATCTGGGCTGGCCTGGGCAGAATAGGGCTCACCCGTTTTGCTTCGAAGCCTTTGCCGTTTAAACGAGTCACTTACAATCCCAGCGATCCGAATAGTGCGGTTGAACCGTTTGTGGGTGCAATCTACGAGGATAGTCAGAGAATCCTCTGGATCGGTACCCCTGACGTGCTCATGCGCATCGACCGTAAGGCGGGGCACTACACCTCTTACCGGACCTCCGGACCCGGAGTCCGTTCCGACGTGATCACGATTCGTGAAGACCACTCCGGCAATCTCTGGGTCGGTACTTACGGCCATGGGCTCCACCGTTTCGACCCCCGCACGGGACAATTCAAGACGTACCGGCACGATGCGGCAAATCCATACAGTTTGAGCAACGACTATGTCTCGCGTCTGCTCGTCGACCGTAACGGGACGCTTTGGGCCGCGACCCAGGACGCTTTGAATCGCTTCGACGCAGCGACTGAACGCTTCACGATTTATAACCTCGAACCTCAGAGCGGCCTATTTTATGTGGAGCTGATCGAGGATCGGGAGGGGACGCTGTGGCTTGGCACGGATACCGCAGGTCTGCGTCATTTCGACCCAGCCACCGGTCGGCTCACCATGTATCAGCGCGACATGAATCGTCCCGCGACGTTGAGCGACAGCCGGGTAAACTCGGTGCACTTTGATGCCTCTGGTACGATGTGGCTCGGCACGCAGAACGGGCTGGGCATATTCGACCCGAAGACGAGTTCGTTCACTGTCTACACGCGGCGCGATGGCCTGCCTGGCAACGCGGTGGGCTGCATTCTTGAAGATGACCGCGGCGATCTGTGGATGAGCACCAACAATGGGGTAGCGAGATTCAATCCGCAGAGCAGGACAGTCAAGAGTTACTCCACTACTGACGGACTGCCGGGGCCTGATTTAACCGGTTGGGGCGCGTGCTTCAAAAGTCCAAGTGGAGAGATGTTCTTTGGCGGGTTCAGTGGAGCCACCGCCTTCTTTCCGGATAAGGTTACGGATGCTTCGTACACACCCCCAATTGTTCTTACCGATTTGCGGCTGCCGGGGAACCGGGCGGAGAGTGGAAGTCGTTTCTCGCTTCAAAGCTCCGTCTCGTACGCCAGGAGTCTTATTCTCTCTCACGCGCAAAACGTCTTCTCGCTCAGCTTCGCAGCGCTCAGCTATTCGAATTCGGCGACCAACCGTTACCGATACAAGCTCGAGGGCCTGGAACGGGATTGGAACGAAGTAGGCAGCGACCGCAGGCAGGCAACCTACACAACCCTGCCCGCGGGCAGCTACACGTTCCGAGTGCAGGGGGCAACCAGTGGCGGCGCGTGGAGCGATCCCGGCGTGGCGGTGAGCATCGCGGTCCTGCCCCCGTGGTGGGGAACGTGGTGGTTCCGGTCGGCCTGCGGGGTCATCGCTCTGGTTGCGCTATGGCGCGCATACCATGTCCGGCTCCGCCGGATCGCGTGGCAATTCAACGTGCGGCTGGAAGAACGCGTCGGAGAGCGAACCCGCATCGCCCGGGAATTGCATGACACGCTGTTGCAGAGTTTTCACGGCCTGCTATTCCGATGCCAGGCGGCTCGCAACATGCTTCCCCGGCACCCCGAGGAATCCATTCAAGCTCTCGATGGCGCGATCTCCAGGGCGGCGCAGGCGATCGACGAGGGCCGGGCTGCGATTCAGAACTTACGTCACGAACCATCGGCTCACAGCGATCTCGAACCTCTGGTGGCGGCGATCGGTGAAGAACTGGCGAGCTCTGAGGCTGCAAACCAGGAACCGGTCGGCTTCAGGGTGACGGTCGAAGGGAAGAGGCAACCCTTGTCTCCGATCCTTCAGGACGAAGTCTACCGGATTGCGCGGGAGTTATTACGAAACGCCTTTCAGCATGCACAAGCGCGTAACATCGAAGCTGAGATCCACTACGGCGATCGTCTGCTTCGCTTGCGGATCCGGGACGATGGAAAGGGCATGGACCCAGAGGTCCTGCAGGAAAAAAGGGGACGTGCCGGCCACTGGGGGTTGCCAGGGATCCGTGAGCGAGCGAAACAAATCGGTGCGCGGCTGGATTTCTGGAGCGAAACCGGTGCGGGGACCGAAGTGGAGTTAACCGTACCAGCGTCCGTTGCTTACGCGAAGGCTTCTAAGGATTCAGGCGGCGATTCCGGCTGGTTCAGGATATTCCGAAGGAAGAATGGGCCTCATGCGCACTTATGCCTGTCCGATTCTACGTTTAGGTGCTCGGTGATCGTAATTCTCTTGCCGAGGGTTCAAT
>JAOAPQ010000466.1 GCA_025462965.1 Bryobacterales bacterium | reverse complement strand
CCCTCAAGGCAGCGAAACGTTCTGCGTGGAAGCCGAAGCCTTCGGATCGATGTAGACCGGCTTCTCCACCAGCGGCTGTCCTCCCTTTAATACACGGATCACCTGGCGGCCGGGTTGGACTCCAGCCAGCCGATACACACCCCGAACATCCGTGAGAGCCGAGCGTTCACCCACAACAACCAGCACATTGACCGCCGGAGCGCCGTTCCGGAAGGTGACGGTTCCGCTCACAAAGAGCAGCATGGCTGCCGCGCGAATAAATTCTTGAACTCGCAAACGCATCATGGCCGATCCTCCACCGGAATCTTAAATACGAGGCTCTGTGTGAGGTCCTGTTCGTCCAGGTTCAGGAAGTATTTCTGCTGATCGTTAACAATCCAAAGCGCCGGGGAGTGACCGGTTTTCAGATCCTTGGCTCGCACTCTCAGGGTGAATTTTCCCTGGACGTCGACTTGACTCTCATTGGTCGCGACAAAGGCATTGGCATAGCGCAGTTTGGGTTCGATCGTCCCTCGCACGGAGACGAAATCGGCCTCCGCCGCCAACGAGGTCTTGCAGCCGGTCAGTTGAGCGCGTACTCCGTCGATATTTGCCAAGCCTGTGTACGATTGATAGAGCGCCGCATAGATCAGGAGAAATCCCGCCGCGGCGCCTCCGACCTGATATTCCGGCTTGGTAATTATAGCCTTGCTTTTCAGTACCTTGAACAGAATCCAGGCGCCCAGAAGACTCAGCGTGAACAGGATCGTAACCACCCCGACGCTCACATCCAGGAGTGCCGCACCGCCCCTCATGTTGCCTCTCATGGAACTAGTGCCGCCTTGAGCGCGATCGTTTCAGTTGTGCAAAGATTTCGAGACCTGTGTTGCGATCACCCGCGCCTGCGCTTTGATCCCGGCGGCGTTCAGGGTCAGGCAGCGGCGGTCGCGAACCACCAGCCTGCCGTTGACCATGACATCGTTGACGTCTGAACCCTTGAGAGCATAGACCATCTGCGAATAGACGTCATAAAGCGGAACGCCGTTCGCGACGTCGAGGCTCACGGTGACCAGGTCAGCCAGCTTGGCAGGTTCGAGCGATCCAATCCTGCGCTCCATGCCGAGCGCCCGCGCACCTCCGATGGTCGCCATTTCAATCGCGGTGGCGGCCGGAAGGGCCTGCGGATCCATTGTGACCAGCTTCTGCAGTTTCGCCGCGAGGTCCATCTCCTCGAACATATTGAAATCATTATTGCTGCCGGCCGGTCCGTCCGGACCAAGGCCGACGTGGACGCCTGCCGCAAGGAACTTCATCACGGGTGCGGCGCCGCTCGCGAGCTTCATGTTGCTCGATGGACAGTGCGCCACTCCAACGTTCTTCGACTTGAGTATCCGGATATCGGCATCGTCCATCCAAACGCCGTGAGCGATCAGCGTGCGGCCCTGAAAGAAGCCCAGCGAATCGAGATAACGGGTCGGACTCATGTGGTGCTGCGTCTGCGAATCGTCGTTCTCCTTCTTCGTTTCGGAGACGTGGATCAGAACGGGCGCCTGGAAACGGTTCGCGAGCGCTCGCGCCGCCTTCAACGTTTCGCCCGAATTCGTGTAAATCGCGTGGGGCGCTACCGCCGGAACCACGAGCGCGTCGTTTCGGAACCTTGCCAGGAATTTCTCGGTTCTCGCTAGCGCTTCGGCGGGAGTCTTCGCGTCTGCTACCGGGAATCCGATTACGGTCTCTCCGAGCACACCGCGCATGCCGGCTTCTTTCGCCGCTTCCGCCGCGATCTCCTCGAAGTAGTACATATCGGTGAAAGTCGTCGTTCCGGAGAGCAGCATCTCGAGGCAAGCGAGCCTGGTGCCCCAGCGAACAAAATCCGGCGATACATTCTTGGCTTCCGCCGGGAAGATGAAATGTTCCAGCCAGTCCTGCAAACGGCGATCGTCCGCGATGCCGCGCAGCAGCGACATCGCCGCATGCGTATGGGTGTTGATCAAGCCCGGCGCGATAAGCGCGTCGGGGCGATCGAGGCGCTGTTTCGCCTGAAAACGGCGGTCAATTTCCGCGCGCGTACCGAGGGCGGCGATGTGGTCGCCCTGGATCGCTACGGCGCCGTTTTCGATGAGGTGCCGCTGCGGATCCATGGTGATCACGTAACGCGCGCTCAATATCCAGTCCGCCGGTTCGGCCCAAAGCGCCGTCGCGGCAAGCAGAAGACTACAGAAAAGACGCATCGAAGGCTCGCGGAAGAAGGGCGGAAAGACGCAGGGTTTCGGTCTGGCCGCGCAGGTTAGCCATGGTGAGCTCCGCGTCCCCGCAGAACTCCCAAAGGATCTGCCGGCACGCGCCGCAGGGAGGCGTCAAACGATCCGTATCGGCAACCACAGCGATCCGCCGGAAGCGCTTCGAGCCCTCCGATACGCCTTTGAAGATCGCGACGCGTTCGGCGCATAAAGTCAGGCCGTAGGTCGCGTTTTCCACGTTGCAGCCCGTGAACACGCGGCCGGATTCATCCTCCACGGCGGCGCCGACGCGAAAATGCGAATACGGCGCGTGGGCGTTCTCGCGGACCCGGGTCGCGGCTTCTATCAGTTCGCTCATGGCAGTTGCGGCAAAATCGTCTTCAGCAGTTGTAACAGCATGCCGCGAACGCGGTTGCCGGTCTCGAGAACTTCCTTGTGGTCGAGCTTTTTGCCGGAGAGGCCCGAGGCCAGATTCGTGACGCATGATATCCCGAGTACTTCCATGCCCATATGATGCGCGGCAATCGTTTCGGGTACCGTGGACATGCCGACCAGGTCGGCGCCGATGGTGCGCAGATAGCGGATCTCCGCCGGCGTTTCGTAACTCGGTCCCGGCAGTGCGGCGTAAACACCTTCCGGGAGGTGCACCCCCATTTCGCCTGCCGCCTTCTGCGCGATCTGGCGGAAGCGCCAGGAATAAGCTTCCGTCATGTCCGGGAACCGCGGCCCGATCGATTCATCGTTCGGTCCGGTGAGAGGATTCTGGCCCTGCAGGTTGATATGGTCGGAGATCAGCACCAGCGCGCCCTCGCGCAGGTGAGGACCAATCCCGCCGGCGGCGTTGGTCAGCACCAGCGAGCGCACTCCGAAAGCGCCGAGCAGCCGCACGCCGAAGGCCGCTTCTGACGCGCTATACCCTTCATAAAGGTGAACACGGCCGGCCATGACCGCGACCTCCGTCGGGCCGAGACGCCCGATTACCAGTTTGCCGGCATGGCCAACCGCTGTGGAACGCGGAAAGCCGGGAATCTCGTTATACGGAATTGCGGTTGCATCCGTCAGTTCATCCGCGAAAGCGCCTAAGCCGCTGCCAAGCACAACGGCCACTTTCGGCCGCAGCGCCGTCTTTGATTGGAGAACGTTTTTCGCCTCTTGAATCACAACAACATTCCCGCGATGCACGCCGACATGAAGTTTGCCATGGAGCCGGCCGCGACCGCGCGCATACCAAGTCGCGCTAAATCCGGCTTGCGATTGGGAGCAAGCGCGCCGATACCGCCGATCTGAATCGCAATCGAGCTGAAGTTTGCGAAGCCACACAAGGCGAAGGTTGCAATCGTGATGGATCGCGGATCCAGATGTTCACGTATCGTGGCGAGGTCGAGGAATGCCACGAATTCGTTCAAAACCAGCCGCGTGCCAAGCAGATTGCCGATAGACGCGCAATCGTTCCAGGCCACGCCCATAAGCCAGGCGAGCGGCGCGAAAACGAACCCGAATATCTGCTGCAGAGATGCGGGCAGCCAACCCAGCAGCGGCAGGGTGTGCAGCCATCCGAGCACGCCGTTGCACATCGCAATCAGCGCGAGAAACGCAATCAACATGGCGCCGATGTTCAATGCCAGATGCAGCCCGTCTCCCGCACCCTGGGCGGCGGCGTCAATCACGTTCACCGCCGTCTTTTCCAGCCGTACCTCCACCTTCCCGGCTGTCGCCGGTTTGTCCACTTCCGGAATCATGATCTTGGCCAGCATGATGGTCGCGGGGGCCGTCATGACGACCGCGGTGAGCAGATGCTCGATCTTCACGTGCGCGATGGCCACGTATGCCACCATCACAGCGCCCGAAACGTGCGCCATGCCGCTCACCATAATGGTGAAGAGTTCGGACTCTGTCATGCCCGCGATGAACGGACGAATCGTGAGCGGCGCTTCCGTCTGGCCCATAAAGATACTCGCGGCGACGTTCAACGATTCAGCGCCGCTCGCACCGAAGACCTTCTGCATCGCCACCGCCATAGCCCTCACCAACACCTGCATGATGCCCAGGTAATACATGATCGCGAAGAACGAAGCGATGAAGATAACAATGGGCAACACCTGGAACGCAAAGAACACACCCGACCCCGCGCCTATGCTTTGCAGGAACTTGGGAAAGGGGCCTGTGCCGTTGCCCAGAGGACCGAAAACGAACTCGCTGCCCGCCGTCGAATAGCCGAGCATGGCGTTGACGCCCTGGCCGATGCGTTGGAAGATCAGGCCGAACTCGGTTTTCAGAACCAGGATCGCGAAAGCAAGCTGCAGGCCGAGGCCCCAGCCGAGAATCCGCAATTTGATGGCGCGCCTGTGCGACGAGAGCGCCCACGCGACCGCCAGAATTGCGACGATACCGAGAAGGCCGGTGAATCGGCCCATCCGTTAGCTTACGACCTCTAGAATCAGTGCCCGTTCGTCCGGCTTCTGGCCCGAAATTTTGAACGCGTCTTCCACCATCTCCGCGGCTTCATCCAAGGTGGATTCCTGCGTGTAATAGAGGCGGCAAAGGACCGCGCCGGCGTCGACCTTCTCGCCCATCTTCACCTCGAGAATTACGCCCACCGCGGGATCGACTGCGTCTTCCTTCCGGTCGCGGCCGGCGCCCATGAGCGTGGAGGCGCGTCCGATATCCTCCGCGTTGATGCCGCTCACGAAGCCCGCCCGGGAGGTCGTGACTTCCCGCATGCCCGTGGCGTTCGGCAGCAGCTCGAATTTCTCAAGCGCCTGCGAGTTGCCGCCTTGTAGCTCCACAACCTGTTTGAACTTCTTGTAGGCGGAACCGTCGGAGAGTTTCTTTTCCGCGAGTTCTCGCGCCTCTTCGAGCGTTTTTGTCACCTTACCGAGGAAGATCATGCGCGACGCGAGTTCCACCGAGAGGCGGCGGAGATCTTCGGGACCCTCGTTGTGGAGCGTCTGCGAGACTTCCATTACTTCCAGCGCATTGCCGATTGCGTAGCCAAGCGGCTGGTTCATGTCCGTGATGAGCGCCTGCACCTTTTTGTCCAGGCGGCGGCCGATGCCAACCATCAAAGCAGCCAGCCGGCGGGCATCCACTTGCCGCTTCATGAAGGCGCCCGCGCCCACTTTCACGTCGAGAACAAGAGCGTCCATGCCTTCGGCAAGCTTCTTGGACATGATCGAGGAGGCAATCAACGGAATCGAGTCGACAGTACCGGTCACATCCCGCAGCGCATACATCTTTTTGTCGGCCGGCGCAACTTCATCGGTCTGACCGATAAACGCCAGCCCGTGCTCCGCAAGCTGCGAGTGAAACTGTTCCGGGGTGAGATCCGTGCGGAAACCGGGGATGGATTCCAGCTTGTCGAGAGTGCCGCCGGTATGACCCAGGGCGCGTCCCGACATCATGGGCACCACTACGCCCGCGGCAGCCGCGATCGGAGCGGAAATCAGGCTGGTTTTGTCGCCGACCCCACCGGTCGAGTGCTTATCCACCTTGACCCCGGGAATCCCGGAAAGATCGATCATTCCACCCGAATTCATCATGCTCTCGGTCATCGCGCTGACCTCGCGGTCCGTCATGCCCGTAAAGCACACGGCCATCAGGAACGCCGACATCTGGTAGTCGGGAATCTCGCCGGCGGTATATCCGTTCACGAGGAAGGCGATTTCTTCCGGAGAGAGTTCCTCCGAGGCGCGCTTGCGCTGGATCAGATCAACAGTTCGCATGAGAAATGAACCCTAGCCTACCATCTTAAGCAACTGAAAGTAAAGGAATAGTTCACGTCCTGGTGTGCGTTTTGGCCATAATTTCATCCATTCTGGGTGCAATCGATACACGCCATTCCTCTGCCGTTCATGGCCTCGGCGGTCGCGGTCGCGCAGGAGCCCGCGCCTCGCCAACCCGCGGTTTCTGGCAGAATTCCGGGCGATCGGGTATACTTTCAGGTTTCAAGGGAGCCTCCCCAATGCCGCCAGAGTACATCGCGTTTTTGCTATCGTCAGGTCAGGTGCAGATCATCGCCGGCGTACTTGCCGTTTTGCTGCTGATTGCGGCGATCATGAGGCATAAGAGTAATAGTAAGAAGAAGACGGAAGAAGACGAGTTCTGAAAACTTAATCGGCAGTGCTCCGGAATCGCGCGCGCGATCGCTATCGGAAGTCCATGCCAGCGTATCGATCGCGCACCCTTCCTTTTGGCGGAGGATGTTTGCGTTCGCCGGACCTGCTTACCTGGTCAGCGTCGGCTACATGGACCCCGGCAACTGGGCCACCGATCTCGAAGGCGGGGCGACCTTCGGATACGAGCTCCTTTGGGTTCTTGCGGCCTCGAATGCCATGGCCGTGCTCCTCCAGACACTGGCCGCACGGCTGGGCATCGTCCGCGGGCGCGACTTGGCGCAGGCGTGCCGCGAGACGTATCCTCGCTTTGTCACTTTCTGCCTTTGGGCCGTCTGCGAGGTGGCCATTGTCGCGTGCGACCTGGCGGAAGTCATCGGCGCAGCCATCGGCCTCAAGCTTCTGTTTCATTTGCCGCTGCTCCTGGGTGTCGGCATCACAGCCTGCGATACGATTCTGATCCTGTGGTTCCAACGATTTGGCATCCGGCTGGTGGAGGCTGTGGTGCTGGCGCTCATATGCGTCATCGGCGGCTGTTTCGCGGTTGAGATTGCACTGGCGCAGCCGCAGGTCGGGCCGTTACTGGCCGGCCTCATTCCGCACCTGAACAGTCGCAACCTATATATAGCGGTTGCGATTCTGGGCGCTACCGTAATGCCGCACAACCTGTACCTGCATTCCGCTCTGGTGCAGACCCGGCGCATTGGAACCACGGAGGAAGAGCGCCGCACGGCATGCCGCTTCAATCTGCTCGATTCCGTGGTGGCGCTGAGCGGCGCGATGTTCGTGAACATGGCGATCCTGGTGATGGCCGCCGCTGTGTTTTACACCCACCATCAGCCGGTGAAAGAGATCGAGGACGCCTATAAGCTCCTGGCACCAATCCTGGGAACTTCCGCCGCGAGCATCGTATTTGCGATTGCCCTGATCTGCTCGGGACAATCCTCCACCCTGACCGGCACGATGGCGGGGCAGATCGTGATGGAGGGATTCCTGAACCTGCGCGTACGGCCCTGGGCACGGAGGCTGATCACACGGATGCTCGCCGTGACTCCGGCCGCGCTCACAATCTATTTAGCGGGTGAGCAGGCAACCTATCAATTGATCATTCTGAGCCAAGTGATCCTGAGCATGCAGCTTCCGTTCGCCGTAATTCCTCTGATTCATTTCACGAACGACCGCCAGCGCATGGGCGTTTTCGCCAACCGGCTCCCGGTGCGGGCGCTCGCCTGGGCCACGGCGGCAGTCATCACGGGATTGAATATCTGGCTTGCGGCGCAATCGGTCTCCAATCTGGCGAAGGATTCGCCGTGGGGCGGCTTGATCCGGGTGACGGCCGTGTTTGTCGGCGGGGCGCTACTGATTCTATTGCTCTGGATATCGCTGCAGCCGCCGTTTTACAACTGGAGGCGCCGATTCTCGCGGGGCGTTCTGGGAACAGCGGTTGCGCCGGGGAGTTCTCTGCCTGCCCTCAGATACAACCGCATTCTGGTACCGCTCGATCACTCGCCGCTCGACCGACTGGCCATCGCGCATGCCGTGGCGCTCGGACGCAGCCACGGCGCGCACATCTTCCTGCTACACGTGGAAGAGGACGTGACCAGCCAGGTCTACGGCTCACTTGCTTCCACCGCCGAGGTGCAGGCTGGAAGCGAGTACTTGGACGAGATCGTCAACTCGCTCGGCGATTCTGATCTACACGTCGAGAAGGCGGTCCGGTTTTCGTCAAATCCGACCAAAGAGATTGTGAACTACGCGCGTGAGATCCAGCCGGACCTGCTGGTTATGGGCGCCCACGGCCACGGCAGATTAAAGGATTTATTGTTCGGAAATACGATAGACCCCGTGCGGCACGCCCTGAAGCTGCCAATCCTTGTGGTCAGATACGATGCTGCAAGTTGAGGCACACCCGACCCACTTCGTGTCGATCCAACACAAAACGTTTATACTCTGAATTATAAGTTCAATGTTTTCTGCAATAAACTCTGGGCTGTGGCCTGCATTGGTTACAGGCGTGAGCCGCTCGTGCGTAGTCCTGTCTCTCCTTGTGTGCGTGTCGGTATCAGGCGCGACGCTCGAGCGGCTCACGTTAGAC
This sequence comes from Bryobacterales bacterium, assembly GCA_025462965.1. Lineage (GTDB taxonomy): Bacteria > Acidobacteriota > Terriglobia > Bryobacterales > Bryobacteraceae > JALYXI01. The sequence continues at coordinate 4,943 of JAOAPQ010000466.1, read as the reverse complement.
GATATGTCGAGTAAAGCCACCGCAGTGATTCGTGGGAAAGTTGTGAGTTCCTACGCGACAACCCACGGCGCAACCATCTACACCCATTACCGGGTACAGGTGAGCGAAGTCTGGAAGGGGCCGAGTCAGCAATTTGTGGATGTGATGCTGCCGGGCGGCACAGCAGGCGGCTCGCGCCAGAGCTTCGCGGGCGTCCCGCAACTGAAGGGCGGCGACGAATACGTGATGTTCCTCTGGACCGGGAAGTCGGGGAACACGCAGCTGATGGGTTTGACACAGGGCCTCTTCTCCGTATCGCAGGATGCGAGCGGTGAGGCGCTGGCGTCACGCGGAGTTTCCGCGGAATTGATGCTCGACGCGAACGGAAAAGCTGTTCAGGACCAGGCAGTCCGCATGACCATGAAGGCGATGAACTCGCGAGTCCGGGGTTCATCGACGGGTTCGGCGACACGCCAGGTCCAATAATGCGGGCCGCGCTCAACATCTGGAAGGCGGCGGGACTTAGTGCGCTGATCTGCGCTTTTACTGTTTCTCCGGTTTCCGCCTACTACCACTACCTTCACTACCTGACTCGGAGTGCGCCCTATCTTACGGCTCCGGATAAGTTTGACCTGACAGCGCTGCCGAACAAGACGCTCACGTTCTTCGTGACGGATTCGGGACCGGTGTCCTACCGCCAGAACGACAGCTATTCTTCGGTACTCAGCCAGATCCGCCAGTCCGCGGCGACGTGGAATTCAGTCGGCTCGTCGGATCTGCGAATTGGGTTTGGAGGACTCTTCAATCCGAACTCGCCGGCCGCAGCGTCACCTGTCGGGGTGGTGGATTTCGTGGAATTGCCGCCTGGATTGCTCGGGTTTGGCGGTCCTTCGACGGTGCTCGGCGCCACGAGCGGCCCGAGCGGAACCTTTTTCCCGATCGTCAAATCCGTCATGAATCTGAGCACGGACCTGACGCAGAAACCAGGTCCCAGTTACTCAGCTCAGTTCTTTCTTACAGCTGTGCATGAGATGGGACATGCGCTTGGTTTGCAGCACACGTTCACTTCGAGCGCGATGTCCACTTCGGTGACGAGGGCGACTTCGCTGACCAAACCGATTGACGCGGATGACATTGCGGGTCTTTCCGTGTTGTACCCCGCCGCGAGCTTTGGATCGACCACGGGCAGCCTTACGGGGCAGGTAACGGCGAACGGGCAGGGTGTTCACATGGCTTCGGTAGTGGCGATCCGGAACGGGGCCGGAGCGGTGAGCGCGCTGACCAACCCGGACGGCACTTTCCGCATGGACGGCATTCCCCCGGGCCAGTACTATATCTATGCCCATCCTTTGCCGCCGCAATCGAGCCCGGCGCAATCGGGCGCTTACTGCCAGGATATTTGCCCTCCGCTCGACCCCTCGGGCCAGGCCGTAGCGCCGGGCGCGCCGTTCAATACGACATTCTATCCGGGAACTACGGACATCGTGCAGGCAACGACGGTGTCGGTGACTGCGGGTAGTGTCACGCCGCTGCCTGCGATAGCAGTGCAAACCCGCTCGGATGTGCCGGTCTACGGCGTCCAGGTTCTGTCCTATTTCAACGGGAATTACGTGAGTCCCGGGTTTCTGAACATGACTCCGGCCGGGTACGGCGGCGTGCTCGGGTACGGGTCGGGCGTTATAGCGAATAATGCCGTGGCGAGCGGGCTGAAGGTTCAGGTGATGGGCGGCGGCGCGAATGTTTACTCGGTGGGGTTCTTCTCGGATACCGCGAACAACCAGTACCTGAACATGGGAGTGAGCTACGCGCTCGGTGCGTCTCCGGGGCCGCAGCACCTGATCTTCAGTCTGGGAAGTTTCCTTTACGTATTACCTTCGGGTCTTGATCTGGTGCAGGCGAACCCACCCGCGGTTACAGCGGTTGCACCGAACGCGGATGGATCGGTTTCGATCGCCGGTACGGGCTTTGCGCCGGATAGCGCGATTTATTTCGATGGTCTTCCGACGGCCATCCGTTCCTTGAACGACCAGGCCGGGCAGGCCGTGGTGATTCCTCCGCCGGGCGCGAGCGGACAGAATGCGACGGTTTCGGTTTTCAACCACGACGGCCAGAATTCGTTATTCCTGCAGGCGGGTTCGCCGCCGACTTACTCTTATGGCGCCTCCGACACGCCGAGTATCAGCATCTCGCCGAATGCTCTGCCGGCGGGAAGCGTGGCCGCAATCGACATTCAGGGTGTGAACACGAAGTTCACGACCGGCCAGATGGTGGTGGGCTTCGGTTCGAGCGACATTTTCGTGCAGAATATTTTTGTCTTGAGCCCAACGCACGTGCTCGTAAACGTTTTTATTCCGGCGAAGGCGGTCACCGGCTCGACGGAAGTCAATGTGATCTCCGGCTTCCAGATCGCTTCGCTGTCGAATGGTTTTACGATCCAGTCACCGGGCGCGGCTTCGCCGTCCCCAAACCCTCAGTTGCAGAACGCGGTGCCGGGTCAGACGGGCGCTTATCCGGGAGCTTTAGTGACGTTTTCGGGGGCGGATCTGAATTCCAGCTCCGGATCTTCCACGGTAACGGTCGGGAGCCAGCAGGCGACGGTCGTCAACGCGACGCCGACGCAGATTACGATACAGGTGCCGGGGAACCTTCCGCCTGGCCCGGCGATCCTCCAGGTCAATAACGGCGCCGTCAGCGGTTTCCCCGTGGCCGTGGGGATCGATAGTCCGCCGCCGGTCATCACGGCCGCTCTCGGGACCTCGAATACGCCTGTCGACGCATCGCATCCCGCGAGCGGCGGCAATGTCGTGAGGCTTCTGATGAGCGGTTTTACGAACGGCTCGAGTGTAATCTACCCGTCCGAGGTGAGCATCCTCATTGGCGCCGTCAGCAACCCCGCGATCGCAGTGGTACCATCCGATTCCGGCTTGACGGAAGTTCGTTTCGTGCTGTCGGACCTGGTTTCCACCGGGACGCAAGTGCCTATGACGGTGTATCTGGATGGGCAGAGCAGCCTGACATCGGCCATCAACGTCCTGAATCAGTAGACGCACGGTATAATCCGCTCATGCCGAGTTCCGAGCCGCTCCGCCGCGGCTTTTTCAGAAGGTTTGCCGCGTTCGCCGGCGTATCCGCCGCCGGGGCCGCTGCTGCTGTGACAAACACAGCGAAAGCCGCGCCTCTGCCCGCTTATGCGCGGGCCCAGGAGCATCGCTCGCTCAAGCAATCGAGCTTCGACCATACAGGCGGGAATAAGGATTACTGGCAGGTTCCCGCGGGCGAGACGAAAGAGGTGTTTCGCTCAGCCGGCCCCGGCGTGATCACCCATATCTGGTTCACGATCGCATCGCAGAGTCCGACTGTCTGGAAGGAACTGGTGCTGCGTATTTATTGGGACGGCAACACACGGCCCAGCGTGGAAGCGCCGCTGGGCGATTTCTTCGGTCTCAACCTGGGCGAGTTTTATACTTATCAGTCGTTGTTTTTGAACAGCGCACCGAACCGCGCGGTCAATGCGTGGTTCGCCATGCCATTCCAGCACTCCGCGCGGATTACCGTGTCGAACGAAGGCGCGCAGGACCTGCGGGCGCTGTATTCGAATATCGATTACAAAACCGTGTCGGCTCTGCCGGCGGACGCCATGTACTTCCACGCGCAGTACCGTCAGTCGGCCCCCGCTCAGGCGGTGGTCTATCCGGGCGGCGAAGGAAAGAACTCCGATGGCGAGAAGAATTACGTCTTTGTGGAGACACGCGGTCGCGGGCATTTGATGGGCGTGACGCTGGGCGTCCTGCAAAACAAGGACAAATGGTTTGGCGAAGGCGATGAGATGATCTTCATCGATGGTGAAAGCCATCCGGCGATTACGGGCACCGGGACCGAGGATTACTTCCTGGGAGCGTACGATTTCGGCGGGCGCGACCATGCGACACCGTTTGGATATTTGTATAACGGCGCGCCGTTTATCACGACAGCCGAGCGCACCGGGGGCAAGTACTGCATGTATCGCTGGCACGCGGACAATCCGGTGACGTTCCGGAAATATCTGAAGCACACGATTGAGCACGGACACGCGAACGACCGCGGGGACGCCTTCTATTCGGTGTGTTATTGGTATCAGAGCGAGCCGTATACAGCGTTTCCGGATCTGCCGAAGGTGACGGACCGGATTCCGAAGCTACCCGCTCAAAGTTGAATTCATGAAAAAAATAATGCTCCTTTGGGTGAGCGCGGCGAACCTGTGGGCGGCCGGCGCTTCGGTGACGACGATGAAAGACGCTGAGGCGAAACTGGCGGCGACGAAGGGTGACGAACATAAGATCGCACAGATTCCGCTGGGACATTTCACTGGTTATTCCATGACCGTAACCAAGCGGCAGGCGAGCGGCGTCGCCGAGTTGCATAAGACGCAAAACGATGTCTTTGTGGTCGAAAGCGGCGAAGCTACGCTGGTCACGGGGGGAACGATAGTCGGCGCAAAGACGACCGCGCCGGGCGAAGTGCGCGGATCGTCAATCGCGGGCGGTGAGCGGCGCAAGATCGGACAGGGCGATTTTGTGCACATTCCCGCGAATATCCCGCATCAGTTCTTGTTGGATGCGGGCGGGCAGATTACGTACGCTGTCGTGAAGACGGCCGCACGGTAAGGTGAAGTTCCGCGTCGGAGCGGCGGATGTAATTGGCTTCGATTTCCGCAGGATCGCTGATCTCGCCCGCCTGTAGACGGCGCGCGGCGATGCGCGCTATGGCCGCGGCGAGCGGACCTTCGTAATCCACCACTTCAACATCCGAGCCGGGAACGAAATCTTCCCTGGTGACCAGATGCTCGGACACAACTGCATGACCGGAGGAATCGTAAACCGCGGCATATACTTCGCCGCGGCGCGCATCGAGCATGACGGCGCGGAGCTCACGCACTCCAAAGCTGGCCAGCGCCTCCAGATTGGAGACGGCGCAGACGGGTTTGC
>JAOAPQ010000463.1 GCA_025462965.1 Bryobacterales bacterium | reverse complement strand
GCGGCGAAGCCGGAAATCATGAGGCGCCATACTGCGATGCTCGAGCAGCGCTATGACTTGAATACGATGTCGCCCGGCAAGCCGCGGCAAAAGGGCATTCGTGTCAAGCCGGCGACAGGCGTGACGTGGGACCAACCCGCCGATATGAGCCTCCAGCCAATCAATGAACTGGCACAGTTCCCTGCCGGTTTCGAACCTCTCCCGCACCCGCATCGTCCTTGAGGCGCTAGTCATGCAATTGACCGTAAATCGAGTGACGCGGCAGTACGACGGCGACCCTGAAATGCCTTTGTTGTGGTACCTTCGCGACCTCCTGCGACTCACCGGAACAAAGTTCGGCTGTGGCATCGGCTTGTGCGGCGCCTGCACCGTTCATGTTAACGGTGAGGCCCAGCGCAGCTGTGTTATACGAATGAGCGACGCCGCCGGCAAGGAGGTAGTTACTATCGAAGCCTTGAGCGCCAATGGCGACCATCCCGTCCAACTGGCTTGGAAGCAAATCAACGTGCCTCAATGTGGCTATTGCCAGAGCGGCCAGATTATGCAAGCTGTGGCGTTACTCAAAGCAAAGCCAAATCCCACCGATCAGGATATCGACGAAACCATGCAGGGCAACATTTGCCGCTGCGGGACTTATCAACGCATTCGTCAGGCAATTCATATTGCCGCGGAAAGGAAAGCATGAACCGCATAGAGCGGGTAAGCCGCCGTGGCTTTCTTGGAAGCGTCTTTTCGGCTGGCGCACTGGTGCTTGCCGGGCGAGTGCTGCAGCTGCATGCGGAGACAAGCAGCAAGAGCGTCACGTTCCAGCCCAACGTATATCTGGGGATCGAGCCCACAGGCAAGGTGATCATCGTCGCCCACCGTTCCGAGATGGGTACCGGGAACAGGACATCGCTGCCGATGCTCGTGGCCGACGAGTTGGATGCCGATTGGAAAATGGTCACGGTGGAACAGGCCATCGGGGATCCGCGCTACGGCAGCCAGAACACGGATGGCTCGCATTCAGTACGCGAATTTTTCGACGTGCTCCGCGAAGCCGGCGCTTCAGGGCGCGTCATGCTGATTCAGGCAGCGGCGCAGAGATGGAAGGTCGCTCCCACAGAATGTGAAACTGCTTTGCACACGGTTGTGCATCGGCCCAGCGGCCGCCGGCTCGCGTATGGCGAACTGGCTGCGGCTGCGTCGAAGTTGCCGGTGCCAAAGAAAGAAGATGCGCCCCTGAAGGCGAGAAGCGCCTGGCGCTATGTCGGCAAGGACATGCATCTGTACGATCTCGCCGACATCTGCACCGGCAAAGCGATCTATGGCATGGACGCGCACATTGACGGCATGGTCTATGCTTCCGTGGAACACCCGCCTGTTCTGGGCGGCAAGGTGAAGTCCTGCGACGACAAAGAGGCGCTGAAGGTCGCCGGCGTACACCAAACGATTCCGATCGATCCCTTCAAACCGCCTCCCGCGTTCCAGCCTCTGGGCGGCGTCGCTGTGATCGCCGACAACACCTGGTCGGCATTTCAGGGACGCAAGAAGCTGAACATCGTGTGGGACAGCGGACCGAACGCCGAATACGACTCCACACAGTACAAGGACGAGTTGCGGTCAACCGCGCGCAAGTCCGGCCACGTAATTCGCAACGAAGGAAACGTTGACGAAGCGTTCGCGAAAGCTGGGCAGGCAATTGAGGCGGAATACTACGTTCCGCTCCTGGCGCATGCTCCCATGGAACCCGAAGTCGCGGTCGCGGATGTTCGCGACGGCAAGGTGACGATCTGGACTTGCACGCAAAATCCGCAAGCGGTGCAGGCCATCGTGTCCGCCCAGCTCAGTATTCCAAAAGAAAACGTGATCTGCCACGTAACGCTCCTCGGTGGCGGCTTCGGTCGTAAGTCCAAACCCGACTATGTCGCCGAAGCCGCTGTGCTCTCGAAGAAGTTGGGTCGTCCCGTCAAAGTGGTCTGGAGCCGCGAGGACGATATCAAGTTCGGCTACTTCAACGCCGTCGCCGCAATGTACATGAAAGCGGCCGTTTCTGAGAAAGGACGGCCGGAGGCCTGGCTGCAACGCTCGGTCTTCCCGCCCATCCCTTCCACCTTCGATGATGTGAACGCCGTCTATGGGGACGCCGGTCATCTCGGGCAAGGATGGACCGACGTTCCGTTCGACATCTCCAATCTTCGCGTGGAGAACGGGCCGGCGCGCTCGCATGTGCGAATCGGCTGGCTGCGTTCGGTGGCCAACATCTACCACGGGTTCGCGGTTCAATCATTCGCCGATGAACTCGCGCATCGGGCGGGGCGCGACCCCCTTGAATACCTGCTCGAACTCATCGGTCGGGATCGCGTCTTGGATCTCAAGAACACGAGTTATACAAACTACGGCGCGTCGTACGATGTATATCCGGTCGACACCGCTCGCCTGCGCCGCGTCACCCAGATGGTTGCCGAGAAAGCGCAATGGGGCAAGCGCAAATCGGGCCATCGCACCGGCTTCGGCATTGCGGCTCATCGCTCCTTCCTGACTTACGTCGCCACAATTGTGGAAGTAGAAGTAACCGATCAGGGGCAAGTCCACATTCCGCGCGTGGACACGGTAGTAGACGCGGGAACCATCGTGAACCCGGACTTAACGCGCGCACAGTTCGAGGGTGCCGTGGTGTTCGGAACCAGCGTGGCGCGAACGGGCGAAATCACGGCTACCAAGGGCGCCATCAATCAATCGAATTTCAACAATTATCCCGTCGCACGCATCAATGAGGTTCCCCGGCAGACAAACGTATACCTCGTGGACAGCACTGCTCCGCCTGCAGGCGTCGGCGAGCCGGGCGTGCCGCCATTCATCGCGGCGTTCTGCAATGCGATCTTTGCAGCGACAGGCACACGCATCCGGGATCTGCCTGTCGGAAAACAGAAACTCGTTTGAAGGCTCGCTATCCGAGCCACTGAGG
>JAOAPQ010000426.1 GCA_025462965.1 Bryobacterales bacterium | reverse complement strand
TCAGGGTATTTATGATAGGGGTGGCTATTGCCGCCCTGGGATGGGGACAGACAGCGGGGGCCGGATCGTGGGCACCGTAACCGACCCGTCGGGAGCGCACGTCTCCAACGTTTCCGTCGTCGCCACTAACGAGAAAACGGGCCAGGAGCGGAAGGTCCTTTCGAACGAGAACGGCCAGTACACAATTACTCAGCTCGAGCCGTCTACTTATTCGCTGGGCACCTCTCGCACCGGCGTCAGCGATATGAAATGCACGGGCCTCTCCCTCGAAGTAGGGCAGGAGATTACCGGGAATTTAGGTTCTTCAAGTGTCCGGCGTGGCCACAGCAGTCAATGTCGAAGGCGGCACACTGGCGCACCTGGACCTGAGCAGCGCTCGCGTGGGTGTTAACGTCACCGAGCGCGAAGTTGCGCAACTCCCGCTCAATGGGGGCAGGTCTCGCAGCTCTACCTTCTGTATCCAGGCGCGGTAAATAGCGGCAGCCGCACATTTGACAACATCCGGTTCAATGGCCGTTCGAACCAGCAGAACATCATCCGCTTCGATGGCGTCGAAGGGGGCTTCATCATCGACGCGTCCCCCGGCAATCTGAACGGCGAAACCACTTCCAACTTCCGCCTGCAACAGAGCCTGGAAAACGTGCAGGAGTTCCGCGTGGACAGCAGTAATTATCCGGCCGAGTATGGAACCCGTACGGGCGGACAGATCAGCTTTATTACCAGGTCCGGCACCAATAAGTTACACGGGTCCATTTTCGAATACCTTCGCAATGACGCTATGGATGCCCGGAACTTCTTTTCCGTAACTTCGGAGCTCTTCCTGCGCGGGTTGGAACCGATGGTAATTCATCGGTTCCAACCCGTTTTTTCGTTTTGATGTAACGCTACTTCGGAACGAACGTCAGAGTGCTCTTCACATCCGCCCGGTCAAACGGCATCGCGAAACTCGTGCCGTTGTAGTAAGCCTCCCACTGATCCTTATAGTGCCGGGACAGCAAGTGTCCCGATTCCCCTATCGGGACATCTAACAGCGAGCTATCCCAATTCGCCAGGTCCGCCGTAAACCGCTCCGAAGGCCCCAGCACCTTCGTGGTCTGTTTCACCGTAGTGCTGCCGCCCGACATCGCTACCGGCCCCACATCGAAGTACGGAGCCACCAACGGCAAACGATGCCCAATGGGATGCGCGATCAGCAGCTGCAGATATTTCCCGTAAACCCATTTATTGACAGAGCGCCCCTGCAGCCTTCGCCCCTCTTCCACCGCATCCAATAAGCACCGGATCAACATCTCGTCGTAATCGTGAAACCAGCCCGCGGGCCGTTCCCGCAACAAGCGATCCACAACCGCGACCGACATCTGCGTCTCGTACAAGCTCCCATTCCCGGGCGATGCCAGATCCGCAGCCGCCTTACGCACATACTGGAACGCGAGCGCGGAGATCAGCGGCGCCGCCTGGTCTTTCTCCATCTGACCGTTCCAGGAACGCAGCAACTGTATCGCATCCGTCAGGTCCGGATTATTCGCCTTGCGCCGGTCCCACGCCGCGACGATCGATTTCGCCAGGTATAAGTTGAACGCGGCGTACACGTCCTTCTGTACCTTCAGCATGTCTCCGGGTTTCAAGTCCTTCCGCGCCATGAGAAGCTCATGGATCTGCGTTGACCGGTGCGGGCTCGCGAATCTTCCGGTAACGGTATATTTGTAATTCGTCGGGAAAGGATTCTGGTTCGCCGTGACGATCAGTCCGCCGGGCGGGTTGTACGCGGAGGGCAACTCCTCGAAGGGAATGTATCCGTCCCATTCGAACTCGCCCGAAGAGCCGTCCACCGGGACATCGCCGCGATAGTTGCGCCGGATGGGCAGTTTGCCCGCGGCGTGGTAGCCGATGTTGCCGTCGCGATCGGCATAGACCACATTCTGCCCCGGCCCGGGGAACCGCGCCAAAGCGTTCGTGAAGTCCTGCCAGTTGCGGGCGGCATCGATCTCGAGAAAGGGGAACTGGAAATTGCCCGGTTCGGCGGCCGCCCACTTCAGCGACACTCGCTCCTTTTCGTTTTCGATGATGATAGGACCGTGGCGCGTTACCCAATGGCGCAATTCCACCGGCGCCTGCCCCTTGACGCGAATGATTTCGCGCTCCGGCGCCGCCTGCTCCACTTGACCCTTGAACAGATACTTCCCGGTGCGGTCGTCGAGCCGCTCGATATATAAGTCCTGCACGTCGAAGCCGAGGTTCGTGAAGCCCCACGCGATCCGGTCGTTATGGCCCACAATCACGCCCGGCACGCCCGGCAGCGAAACGCCCGCGACATGAAGCCCTGGCATTTGTAAGCCAACCATGTACCAGATGCCCGGAATAGAGTACTCCAGATGCATATCGTTCGAGAGCAGCGGCCGGCCGCTCGCCGTGCGCGACCCGGCGATAGCCCATGCATTCGAGCCTGGATACACATCCGCGCCGGGCAAAATCTCCGTGCCCCTGCGGATGGGGAAAAGGAAGTTCACCTTCTCGCGGTCGCCCGTCGCGAGCAGGTTGTTCTTCTGTATCTTCTCGGTCCATGTCGTCGTGAGATCGCGATACATGTAGAGCCCGATGAGGATTCCATCCACCACGGTCCAGGGGCGCGGATCGTAGCCGAGAACGGCGAACTCGAATGGCAGGTTGCCGCGATGCGTGTCGATGAAACAATTGACGCCGCGCGCATAAGCCGCAAACCGCGCGCGATCTTGCGCCGGCATTGTGGAATAGATCTGTTCCGCGATGCGGCGCGTCCGCAGCTTGCGCGATTCGCGATCCAGTTCCAGCGCGCCCGGTCCGACAATCTCGGCGAGGTCGCCCGCCGCATAGCGTCTCAAACCGTCCATTTGCCAGAGACGCTCCTGCGCGGTTGTATAACCCTGCACGAAAAGAAGGTCGCCTTCGTTGGCAGCGTGAACAGTGGGGACGCCCAGCCGGTCGCGTGTGACGGTAACCTTATCTGTAAGAGGAGCGAGCGCAGTACCGGATGTTTGCGGCAGGGGCCGCCAGAAAAACCAGTACACCCCGGCCAGCACAACCGCCAGCACTATACCGATCAGTATGTTCAGCCAACGGAAAAAGCGGTCCAGATGCACTTCCGAATTGTAACCGCATCCGAAACAGATCCCGGTCGTTATGTAACGCGCTACAATCGGCAATCAGGATGAGCAAGCGGCCCTTTCTCGCTGAATTGGACGAGTTGCAGCAGCGCTTGCTCAGCATGGGCGGTCTGGTGGAATTCGCGATCCACCGGAGCATCCGCGCCCTCATCGCGCGGGAAGCGGTGCAATCCCGGGAGATTTGGCAGACCGAACGCCGCATCAATGAAATGGAAGTGGAGATCGATGAGCTGGCAACACGCATCCTTGCGCTGCACCAGCCCGTCGCGCGCGACCTCCGATTTCTGACAGCCGCCATCAAGATCAACAGCGACCTCGAGCGCATGGGCGATCTTGCGATCAACATCGTGCAGAGGGCCGTGTCGCTTGCGCGCCAGCCGCAGGTGAAACCCCTGATCGATATTCCCCACATGTCGCAGTTGGTGGAGAATATGGTGCATAAGAGTCTGGATTCGTTCGTCCGCCGGGACGCGCAGATGGCGGAAAGCATTTTACGCGCCGACGATGAGGTGGACGATCTGAAGAACTCCGTCTACCGGGAGCTGATCGGATTCATGGAGAACGACCAGGCCAGGATCCATCCCGCGGTCGACCTGATCTTCATCGCCCACAATCTGGAGCGTATTGCGGACCATGCGACGAACATTGCCGAAGACGTGCTTTTCCTCGTGAACGGCATCGACGTGCGGCACACGTTCCCGCGAAGCCCGGACGTGACTATGCCGGATCGCGATAGCGACGTCATTTATTAGGCACACGCGTACTAGGGACCCGCGGCCGCGTTTTCCTCCCCGCGACATCAGTGGCCCGCCATCTGCTACGAACGTCGATCATGGCATGCAAAGAGTGTAAAATTCTACTCGACAAGGCGGCGGACGCAATCGCCGCCCACGCCAATGCCGTCGCGGGTTTGACAGAAGTGGTGAAATCGAATCCTGAAGCCGGCCTCAAGGCACTTGAGGCCGATGTCCAAGCCGCCAGACTCACCCGCGAAATCTCGGTCGCGGAGTACGAATCCCACCTTGCGTGTCATGAATTTAAACTAATGGCCACCGCATCCGGTGCAACGGGCGGTTCCGATGATTCGGACTAGAGTTCACGCCCCTGTCATGCATTCGTAACAAACGCGAGGGATACTCAAAACAAGTTTGTCCCATGCGAAAACTTTCATCATCCCTTATATTGCCGTGTATTTTTGTCGCAGCCGCTTTATTCGGAGCGGATGGCTCTCCGGATACAGACCAGGTTGCGAAACTGAAGGCTCAACTCGCAGAGCAGCAATCTCAATTGGAACGCCTCCGCGTAGCGCTGGAAGGCCAGCAGAAACTGATCGATCAGATGCTGACCGCCAAGCCCAAGAACCTGGGCGAGGTGACCAGCCTCTCGCCGATGGCTCCCGCCACCGCGCCTTCGCCAAGCCCGGGTCCCGTTCTGCCGCCCGCCATGCAGAAAACGGATACTCCTGAGCCTTCCCCGCTGTCTCTCAAGATCGGCGAGAGTTACCTGACCCCGCTCGGATTCATGGATTTAACCTATGTAGGCCGTTCCACCGTTAGCGGCTCCGGCATCGGCACTAACTTCGGGAGCATCCCGTTCAACAACAATCCAGCCACCGGCCATCTGGCGGAAAACCGTCTGAACCCACAGAACTCGCGCAGTGGCTTCCGGTTCGATTCACTCTACAAGGGCGCAAACGTCACCGGCTACTTTGAAGGCGACTTCCTGGGCAACAATCCCGCCAACG